>VBNY01000043.1 GCA_005877705.1 Gammaproteobacteria bacterium | reverse complement strand
CGAGCGCTACTCCTGCCCCTCTTGTCCAAGCCGGCGCCGCAGCGCCTCTTCGCGTGCATCGTCGATCACGAGCATCACGCTGTTCGGATCACTCGGAGTCTCATCGCGTGCGACCACGCCTGTGAGTTCGCTACCTGAGTGCAGCTTGCCCTGCTCGAACAGCGCCCACATCTCGCGCGCGAAGTCGGTGTCAAGGATCTCCGGCGCGTAGCGACCGAGGGTCGAGCGAAGGTTGTTCACGTCGCGCTGGAGCATCTCGAGCGCACCGTTGTTGGCGGCTGCATTGACAGCTTGCGGCAGATCGATGATAACCGGGCCGTCGGCGCCGACGAGCACGTTGAATTCGGAGAGATCTCCATGGATCAGGCCGACGCTCAGCATGCACACCACCTGGCGCATCAGGAAACTGTGATAGGCGCGGGCGGTATCGGCCGTGAGCTCGATCTCTCCTAGCCGCGGAGCGGGATGCCCAGCCGCGTCGGTCACCAGCTCCATGATGAGAACGTCATCGAAATATCCGAAGGGCTGCGGCACGCGCACGCCGGCCGCGACAAGCTGATACAGCGCATCCACCTCGGCGTTCTTCCATGCAGCCTCCTGCTCCCGGCGGCCGAAGCGAGTGCTTCTGACCATGGCTCGCGCCTGACGGCTGCCGCGCACCTTGCGCCCCTCTTGATATCGTGCACGCCGCTGGAAGCTGCGTTGCGCCATGTTGCGATAGACCTTCGCGCAGCGAGTGTGCTGCCCCGAACGCACCACATACACGGTCGCCTCCTTGCCGCTCTTCAGCGGTCGGATGACTTCGTCAATGATGCCGTCATCGATCAGTGGTTGTAGAGCTTCAGGGGTTTTCATTGCTTGCGCGGGCGAATCTGACTCCGCGCTATTCGTGTGTGGATCGGGGCGCACCGCGTGCGCGCAAATGCCGGGGCCGCATGCGGGCCGCGGAACCGTAAGCTGGCTATCTTACAGGTCGTGGCGAGTTACGCTTGAGAAACTCGTACCGGATCCAGAAGGCCGCTTTCGCGAGGGGCATTTCAATTTCCCTGGGTGACAGCTAATGGCGACAGCGGCCAGATCCCGTTTGAATGCTTCCCGACCGCTGCGCGATGGCGAAAGCGAAGCCAGCCGTTTGCTCGGTCGAGTCAGGAAAGCGGGCAAAGACCCAAGGACAGAGCCCGAACTCAGCTCACAGCGAGGCGCCAGAGCGATGTCACCTCGGCTGCGCGCGCCAGGTGGAGCGGGTCAGTTTCGTCGGCTGCCCGGGGATGTTTTGGCCGCACGTCGCTTCGATCCACAACCTTTAATCCTGCCGCGTCGAACGCAGCGAGCAGCTCCGACCTCGGCCGCAGGCCCAGGTGCTCCGCGAGGTCCGAAAGGATCAGCCAGCCCTCGCCCCCTGGCTCCAGATGCGCGGGCAGTGCACCCAGGAACCCGCGCAGCATGCGACTCTCGGGGTCGTAGATCCCGCGCTCGATGGGAGAGCTCGGCCGCGCAGGAACCCAGGGCGGGTTGCATACCACGAGCGCGGCCCGCCCTTCAGGAAAGAGATCCGTCTGCACGACTTCCACTTGCTCCGCCAACCCGAGACGCTCGAGGTTCTCGCGAGCGCACGCCAGCGCGCGGGGATCCCGGTCGGTGGCGACGACACGCCTGATGCCGCGCCGCGCGAGCACGGCGGCCAGCACACCCGTCCCGGTGCCGATGTCGAAGGCCAGGCTGTACGGCGACCTAAAATCTGGTAGAGGCGCCGTAGCGACCAGATCGACGTATTCACGGCGAATCGGCGCGAACACCCCGTAGTGCGGATGGATTCGGCCGCCGATGGCCGCGATTTCAATTCCTTTGGTGCGCCACTCATGCGCCCCGATGAGGCCCAGCAACGATCGCAGCGAAGCGACCGAGGGTCCCTCTCCCGGGCCGTAGGCTTCCGCGCAGGCTTGTCGGATGTCGGGCGCCCGTCGCAACGGAATGCCGTAGTCCTCGTCGAGCGGCACCAGCAGCATGCCCAACGTGCGCGCCCGCTGTGACCGGGCCTGGCGATGGAGGTGGAACGCTTCGGCAGGCGAGGTGGACATCGAGGATGCGGCGGACTTTTTCGGCTTGCGCGGCTGGCGGTCGGCGCGACTCGCCAATGCAAGCAGCATCTGGCGCGCGTTCTGGAAGTCGCCCCGCCACAGCAGCGCGGTGCCTTGGCACGCCAGGCCATATGCATCATCGGCCGTCATGTGCTCATCGGCGATAACCACGCGCCTGGCGGGCGGCGCACCGCTCTCAGAGCGCCAGCGCGCGGAGCGCGCCTCGCCGCCCTCGCTCCAGTGAACGAACTGGTGCGCGCCCACGCTAGAGCTCAGCATATTTGTTGGCGAGGGGCGCCCCGTGGCAGCTTTTGGGGGCGTCCAACCTTGAAATCCGGACTTCCGTCACCATAGTGGCGCACAGAATACCCACGGCTCCAAAGGAGCATCCAATTATGAAGATTCGTCCTCTTCATGACCGCGTCATCGTGAAGCGCCTGGAAGAGGATCGTACCTCGCCTGGCGGCATCGTGATTCCCGATACTGCGGCCGAAAAACCCGTTCGAGGAAAGATCGTCGCGGTCGGCAAGGGCAAGATCCTTGAGAACGGACAAGTGCGTCCCTGCGACGTCAAGGTCGGCGACAAGATTCTCTTCGGCAAGTACAGCGGCACCGAAGTGAAGGTCGAAGGCGAAGAACTCGTGGTCATGCGTGAAGAAGACGTCATGGCCGTCATCGAGTCGAAGTAACTCACCCCGAAGGACACGACAATGGCAGCGAAAGAAGTACGATTTAGCGACGATGCGCGCCAACGCATGTTCAAGGGCGTCAACGTCCTTGCGAATGCGGTGAAGGCGACACTCGGCCCGAAGGGCCGCAACGCGGTGCTCGAGAAGAGCTACGGCGCCCCCACCATCACGAAGGACGGTGTTTCGGTTGCGAAGGAGATCGAGCTCAAAGACAAATTCGAGAACATGGGCGCGCAGATGCTGAAGGAAGTCGCCTCCAACACCTCGGAGGAAGCCGGCGACGGTACGACGACGGCGACGGTGCTCGCCCAGGCGATCATCCGCGAGGGCCTGAAGGCGGTCGCCTCCGGCCGCAACCCCATGGACATCAAACGCGGCATCGACAAGGCCGTGCTCGTCACGACGGACGAGTTGAAGCGCCTCTCAAAGCCCTGTAAGGATCCCAAGGCTATCGCGCAGGTCGGCACGATCTCTGCGAACTCTGATGAGTCCATCGGCAAGACCATTGCCGATGCAATGGAGAAAGTTGGCAAGGAAGGTGTGATCACCGTCGAAGAGGGTCAAGGACTTGAGAATGAGCTCGAGGTGGTCGATGGCATGCAGTTCGACCGCGGCTATCTTTCCCCGTATTTCATCAACCAGCAGCAGAGTCAGACGGCCGAGTTCGAAAAGCCGTTGATTCTCTTGTGCGATAAGAAGATCTCGAATATCCGCGAGATGCTGCCGCTCCTGGAGGCGGTCGCGAAAGCGGGCCGTCCACTGATCGTGGTCGCTGAGGACGTCGAGGGGGAGGCGCTCGCGACGCTGGTCGTCAACAACATCCGCGGCATCCTCAAGGTTGCAGCGGTGAAGGCCCCGGGCTTCGGCGATCGCCGCAAGGCGATGCTGCAGGACATCGCGACTCTGACCGGCGGCACCGTGATCTCCGATGAGGTTGGCCTGTCGCTCGAGAAGGTCACTGTGAACGATCTGGGCGAGGCCAAGAAGGTTGTGGTCGAGAAAGAGAACACGACCATCATCGACGGAGCCGGCAAGGCTACGGACATCAAGGCCCGCATCGAGTCGATCCGCCAGCAGGCCGAGGAAGCGACCAGCGACTACGATAAGGAAAAGCTCCAGGAGCGTGTCGCGAAGCTCTCCGGCGGTGTCGCGCTGATCAAAGTCGGTGCAGCCACCGAAATTGAGATGAAGGAGAAGAAGGCACGTGTGGAGGACGCCCTGCACGCAACCCGTGCGGCCATCGAGGAGGGCGTGGTACCGGGCGGCGGGGTCGCGCTGATCCGTGCCCTCAAGGCGCTCGATAAGTTGGAGGGCGCCAATGAGGATCAGACGGTCGGCATCCGGATTCTCGCGCGCTCGATCGAAGAGCCTTTGCGAAATATCGTTGAGAATGCCGGCGAGGATGCGGCGGTCATCCTGAACCAGGTGAAAGCCGGCAAGGGTGCCTACGGCTATAACGCGGCGACCGGTGAGTTCGGCGACATGCTCGAAGAGGGCATTCTCGATCCAACGAAGGTCACGCGGCTCGCGCTGCAGAATGCCGCATCCGTCGCGGGCCTGTTGCTCACGACCGAGGTGATGGTTGCCGAGGCTCCGAAGGACGAACAGCATGCCCATGGCGGCATGCCGGGTGGCGGCGGAATGGGCGGGATGGATATGTGACACGGGCGCACGCGCGCAGCGCGTTCAGACGGCTCTCATAAGCCGTCGGTATGCTGAGAAGTCGAACTGGAGGCGTGTTTTGGCACGTCTCCAGTGCGATTAACGCGAACCGGCGGCAAATACTGTCGGCGTTTGGTGCACGTCCAGGCGCGGCGACTCAGAGCTTCGAGCCGCCGTCGACGTGCAGCGTGTCACCGGTGATCCAGCGGGCCTCGTCGGAGGCGAGAAATGCCACAGCGGCGCCGATATCATCAGGCTGGGCGATACGTTTCAGTGCTTGGATGCCCAGCGTGAAGTCGCGACCGGCATCGCTCCGTGCGAAGTTGGACATGTCGGTGTCGACCACACCTGGCGCGACGGCATTGACGCGGATGCCGCGGTCGCCCAGGGCCGAAGCGAAGTGCTTCACGAGCGTGTCAATGGCACCCTTGCTGGCCGCATAGGCGGACAGCGTGCCGACAGTCGCATGTGCTGCTAGCGACGACAGCAGCACGATGCTGCTGCCCCTGCACAGGGTGGGCAGCAGTTGCTGTACCAGGAAATACGGCGCGCGAACGTTCACGGCGAAGAGGTCATTGAAATCCTCGACGGTCGTCTCTTCGATGGTGGCCGCCTTCGAGATGCCGGCGTTGGCGACGAGGATGTCCAGTCGATCGCCGACGATGGCTCGTACGCGCTTGGCCAGAGCGTGCGGTCCATCTGGCGCACGCAGGTCGGCGGCGACCTTCTCGGCGCGGCCGCCGGCCTGGTGGATTTCCGCGACGACCGCCGCCGCTGCCTTCTCGCCGCTGCCGTAGTGGACGAGAACCTGTGCGCCGGCCCTCGCCAGCGCGAGTGCGCTAGCACGACCGATGCCACGTGAGGCACCGGTGACGATCGCGGTCTTTCCAGAGAGATTGCCCATGATCAAATTCCCTCGTGTGAGTAGCCCCAAGGTGCCTCGGGCAGACCGCCCCCTAACCGGGCGCGGAGCAAAACCTCCGTGCCCGCACAGGATCAGTTAGCGGTGTGACCGCCGTCGACGTTGAGGATGTGGCCGGTGATGAATGAAGCTTCGTCGGAGGCGAGGAAGACGATCGCGTTGGCAAGCTCCTCCGAGAGGCCGAGGCGTCCCATGGGAACACCCGTCACCAGAGCTGCCTTGTTCTCCGGCGTGCCCGTAAAACGGGTCAGCATGCCGGTGTCCGTAGGGCCAGGCGCCACGCCGTTCACACGGATTCCCGACTTGGCGATCTCGAGAGCCACCGACTTGGTGATGCCTTCGACGGCGTGCTTGCTGCCGACATAGACGGAGGCCCCCGCCGCACCCTCGTGCCCGTAGGTCGAGGAGATGTTGATAATGCTGCCGCTGCCCTGTCTGTGCATGACGCGCACTTCGTGCTTCATGCTCAGGATCACGCCGAGAACATTCGTGTCGAACGTCGCGGCATAGCTTTCCGCGGTCTGGTCCGTGATCGGGCCAACCTGGCCTTCGGTGCCAGCATTGTTCACCGCGACATCGAGACGGCCAAACCGTGCGACGGTCTTGTCGACCAGGGCGCGGACGTCATCCTCCTTGCGGACGTCGGCGTTGATGAACTCGGCCTCTGAACCGAAAGAGCGCAGCTCCTTAACGAGCGCCTTGCCAGCCTCATCACGCCGACCGGCAACGACCACCTTCGCGCCCTTCTTGGCGAAGGCGACGGCGGCGGCGCGGCCGATGCCGGTTAAGCCTCCGGTGATCAGAATGACAGACTTGTCCATTTTTCAGCTCCTGTGAGGTATGACTTGGGGCGTATGGGTAGCGGACCAGCGGCGCCAGTTCCGGTGCCCGGAACGGCTCACGAGGCCGCCCACAGCCGACAAACTAAGGGCTTGTGGCAGAATTGAAAAAGACTTTGTAAGCTGGTGGGCATACCTCACAGGCATGGGAGCGCCATGGAGCTGCGGCATCTTCGATATTTCATTGCCGTCGCCGAGACGGGCAGCCTTACGGAGGCGGCAGAGCGGCGGCTGCACACTTCGCAGCCGTCGCTGAGCCGGCAGATCCGAGATCTGGAGTACCAGGTCGGGGTCGAGCTGCTGAGCCGCGGTGCCCGCGGTGTGGAGTTGACTGCGGCGGGCCGGGCCTTTCTCGACCATGCCCGGCTGGCGCTGGCTCAGGTCG
>VBNY01000042.1:4221-10819 GCA_005877705.1 Gammaproteobacteria bacterium | reverse complement strand
AGCAACCCGATGGCGGCGCGCACGGTCAATAGACGCACGGGACGAGTGACGAGCTCGAGCTCACCGCCATCGATCTTCGATTTTCCGAGGTTGATGAGCGGCTGCTGGCCGGTCGGGCGGATGTCGATGATCTGCTGATTCTTGTATTGGTAGTGGAAGATCGCCCCATTCAGCTGCAGGCGCCGCTCGAGCCACTGCGTTTTCCACCCCGCCTCGATCGAATCCAGGGTCTCCGGCCTCACGCTGGTGAAGTCGCTGATGGAGAACAGGAACTGCCCATTGAACGCGCCCGAGCGGTAGCCTCGGCTGTAGTTGACATACAGCAGAGAATTGGCGCTCGGAGTGAAATCCACGCCGGTCCGGCCGGTGACCGCCGTGTTATGCAGCGCTTGGCTCGTCCTGGCGTCCACGATCGCCGCGTAATTCGGCGAACCGGGAAGCGCCTCGACCGGCATCCATGGCGCAGTCGGATCGCTAGCGAGCGAGCCGGGAGTGATGCTGCCGATGGGCGCGTCGTCGCTGCCACGAAGTTGGTTGAGCGCGTTCTTCTGGATCGCGTTGTCGTGGTTGTAGCGCAGCCCGGCGCGCAGCTTGACGAGCTTGGTCGCGGCGTAGCTCATGTCCGAATAGCCTGCCCAGCTGTTGCGAATCTGGTCGAAGGCGTTGTAGTAACGGCAGCCCGCGTTGATCAGGCTGCCGACCGAGTAGCCCTGCCCGGGTCCGAACGACGCTGCCGCGCAGTCCTGGTAATTCAGCACGCCATCGCCGTTCACATCGAAAAAGTTGAACAGTTGATTCTCGGTGGAGTTGTAAACGATCTCGTGCTGGTAATACGTCCCTGCGATGTAGGCGAAGCGGGCATCCGCGGCAGAGGTGACGCGCAGGTCCTGCGTCACCTGGCGGGTTTTGCCCGTATACGGCGATTTGAAGATGTCGAAGGCCGCGCCGTCCGTCGCTTCGGGGTTCAGCACCGAGCCCTCGTCCCAGGAGGTGATGGACGTCAACGCCAGCGCGCTCGACAGATTCCAGTTCGCGGTCAATGCAACCGCCTGGTTGTCCTGGCGTCGGCGCGCCGTGTAGTTCTGGCCGACCTGGTTATTCGCCAGCGGGGTGCCGGCCGCGGTGCCATCGCTCGTACGGTAGTAGCCGAGGCCGGCGATCCCGCCCGGCGCGATGCTGCCATCGATGATCGCGTAGTTCTGCGGATCCTGCATGCTCTTTGAATAGCGCAGCGTCAGATCCAGATTATCGGTCGCCTTGTAGAGCAGGCTCAGCCGCGCGCCGTATTGATCGATGCCCTCCATGTCCGGGTAACCCGCGAGCACGTTGTGCACGAATCCGTCCGCTTTCGTATAGGTGAACGCGAACCGTACGGCGAGCCGCTCTGGGATCAGGCCGGCCTGAAACGCGCCTTCGGCCTCCTTGCGCCGGTAATTGCCGACTCCCAGTTTGATGTAGCCCTCTTGGTCGAAGCCCGGCTTGTGGGTGATGAAGTTGATCGCGCCGCCGGTGGTATTCTTGCCGTACAGCGTCCCTTGGGGACCGCGCAGCACCTCGATGCGCTCGAGGTCGTACATCTCGATGCCGAACAGCACCACACTGCCCTTGTAGACCTCATCGATGTAGCTGGCGACCGGGCCCGACTGGCTGAGGCTGTAATCGAACATCGAGACGCCGCGCAGCGAGAAGATCGGCGAGCCCTCGCCGATGATGCCATCGACCTGCAGGTTGGGAATCTGCGTCACCAGATCGGACGGTGAATCGAACTTGAGCTCCCCGAGCTGCGCCCCGGTCAGCACGGTCACCGACACCGGCACGCTTTCCAGGGTCTCCGCGCGCTTCTGTGCCGTCACCACGACTTCCTCGAGCGCGCCACCATCCGTCGGCGCGGGAGCCTGCGCGTGCACCACGCTTGCAAAGAGGCTGCTGCTGGCCAGCACAGTGCGCAGTGCGCTGGCGCAGCGGCGCGGACGGACGCTGATTGCCCTCATATGACTCCCGTCAGTGTGCGGTCAAGCCGCAATGTTGAGGCACAACGAGTTGCGCTCGAGGCGCGCGCGGCCGCAAGGACCGGCTCGGTTGCGGCATTCATTGGACCTCCCCAGCGCGAACGACTTCCAAGCTCGTCCGAGGGCGCGTGGTGCTTGACAACGCCCGCGCCGTCTTGGACTATAAACACGACTATAGTCGAGAATAAATGCCGGTGCCACATTATTTTGACTGCCCCGGCGTCAGGCTCGACACTCGCTCGAGGCAATCGGCGGCGGCGCGGAGTGGTCAAAGTGCTCACACCCACAGTGCGCAAGGGCGCGTCCCTCCTGCTCTATCCGCTGTTGCTCGGCGGGGCGCTGCTGCTGTGGTCGTCGCTGTGGCTGGGCGTCGGGTGGGACGCCGACATGTCCATGCAGCTGGTGTACTGGTTGTTTCTCGCGCTACTGGTCGTGCTGGAGCGCCTGCTGCCTTTCGAGCCGGCGTGGAACCGCAACGACGGCCAGTTGCGCAACGATATCGTTCTGTCGATCGTGACCATTGCGCTCAATTCCCTGGCAACCATCGTCTGTCTGGGGGCGATCGCCTGGGCAATCGCGCGGATCGAGCCCCTCGTATCGTTGCAGGTGTGGCCCGCTCACTGGCCGCTCTATGTGCAGATCGTCCCAGGCATCGTGCTGTGGGATCTGGGCAATCACCTGGCGCACCGCTGGGCGCACAAAGTGCCACTGCTGTGGCGATTCCACTCCGTACACCACAGCGCGCCGCGCTTGAGCGTCATCAATGCGGGCCGCTTCCACCCCATCGACATCGTCAAATCGGTGGTGATCGGCTCGCCAATTCCGATCCTGCTCGGGGTGCCCGCGGAAATCGCCGAGTGGTATGCGGCGCTGTATCTTTTCGGCGGAATTCTCACGCACGCGAACATCGATCTTCGCTGCACCTTCTTCAGCCGCTTCATCAACACGCCGGACCTGCATCGCTGGCACCATAGCCCCCACCGAGAGGAGACAGACACGAACTACGGCGAGGTCACCGTAGCCTGGGACCGTGTATTCGGCTCGTACGTTTTCCACCCGCGCGGCGCGCGCCGCAATCTGGGTCTCGGATACACGGTTCCGGTGTCCCGCCACCTCATCGAAGCCATCTGGCAGCCGCTGACTCCCACTGGTCATCGGGCTGGACCCGAAAACCGCATCGTGTCATTGCCCGAGGGCGTGACGGCGATCGCCGATATCGAACTCGCCGCGTTACTGGCCGCCACAGCGCCGGCGCACGGACCCGAGCGAGCCGCCGACCCCGTTCACGGCATGCACGCCAAACCATGAACCGCGCCGCGACCGGCACGTTTCAAACCGCCCCGCCGCGCGCGGCTTTGCTCGCCATCCTCGGCTGCCTGGTCGCTTGCGCGACACTCGCCTGCTGCGGCGAGCAAGCCGCGTCCAGCCTCGATCCGGCGGCGGAAAAGGCGGCGCTGCTGAAACGCGACCACGAGTGGCAGATCGCGGTGGCGGAAAAGAAAGATGCCGCCAAGATCGCTTCCTTCTTCACCGCCGATGGAATCATGTTCGGCTCGGGCGAGGCGACGGTCGCAGGCCGTGAGGCCCTCACGAAATCCGTCGCAGACCTGGTCGCGGGCCCCGCATTCAAGGATGAGTGGACCTGGAGCCGGGTGGAACTGTCGCCCGACGGGCGGCTCGCGTACCTCATCGGCACGACCAATATCACCACGTACGACGCCTCTGGGCATCCCGTGACCAATCACGCGCGACTCATCAACGTGTGGCGGAAAGATCCGGACGGCGTTTGGCGTTGCATCGTCGATGCATGGGTGGACCCGCCTGCGGCAGATACAGCTGCGGGCGCGCACGCCACAGCCGGCGCCGCCAACCCCTAGCTGCGTTTCTTCCTGGGAAGTTTCGCCGGGAAGTACGAGCCCAGGTAGGCGACCGAGCCGCGCTTCGCCTCCTGGGTCATCTCCTGCGTGATGACGCCGTGCCTGAGCATCGACAGGCAGAACATGAGATCCGCGATCTCGACGGAGCGAAAGAACACCTCCGAGCGCTTGGGGACGGCCGGCAACGCGAAGAAGCCCGCGACCTGGTCTTCGAAGATCCGCCCGATCACCACGTCGTTCTGCCGGTCGCGCATCTTCAATTCCGGCAGCGTCTTCGGACCGACGAGCAGCTGCCGTGCGGACGGCTTGCGCAGATAGAACTCGGCGGCACGGTCGAGCAGAATCTCGACGACCTCGGGCCACGCGCCGACGGGGCCGCGCAGCGGCGCGGTCATCATCGCCTGCAGCTCCTTGTCGTAGCGCGCCACGAGGCTCGCGTACACGTCCACTATGTTGAGATAGAAGTGGTAGGCGGAGCCCTTCGGCACCTTGGCTTGCAGCGCCACGTCGCCGAGACTGATCTCATCCATTTCGCGGGATTCCAGCAGCGTTTCCGCCGCCTGCAGCAATTTGTCGCGCCGTGCAATGCCGCGCTGGCGCAGCGAGCTTTTCCGAGTCCCTAACAGACCCACGTCGTTCAACCTTGTATGAGCTGATTCACTGCGTTCGCTGCGGCTCGCGAGCGGCTCCGCGGTCCGGACCGCGGTCGACACGACGTAAACGCGACGCATCCGCTGCGGAACACAACACTCACTGTACTGTAATCATGTCAGTAACGGGGGATGCGGCGCAACGTCGCTGCGAAGCATTGACATCCGGATACTGAGACCTATACTCGACTACAGTCGTGTTTATAGACCACTTCGCACCCGAGTCAAGCCCCATCGTGCCTGCTCCCGCGCCGCCGACACCTCACACGCTGCAGACCGACGCGCTCGGCTGGTTGAAGGTAGCCGGACTCGGGATCGCGATCGCGATCTCGGGGCAGTTCTCCGGCTGGAACTACGGATTGAGCACCGGTGGCTGGGGTGGTCTGGTGGTTGCCGCGCTCATCACCGGCCTCTTCTATCTTGGCTTCACCCAGTGCGTTGCCGAACTCGCATCCGCCATGCCAAGTGCCGGCGGGTTCGAGACTTACTGCCGCAAGGCGTTCGGCACCAGTGCGGGATATCTGGTCGGCATGTCGGTACTGATCGCGCTCGCCATCGCCGTCGGTGTCGTGGCGAATTTCACGGCGGCGTACGGCAAGGCCGTGCTCGGGATCGGCGAGGTTCCCCTCAAGATAGCGCTGTTCGGCGTGGTGTTGCTGCTGCAGCTGCGCGGCGCACGCGAGGCGGTAGGTGCAACCATGGTAGTCGGTCTGACCGCGGTCGGCGTGCTGCTGCTATTCGCCGCGTGCATGGCGCCATTCGTCAGTGCGCAGCATCTGCTGCCAGCGCACGACCACGATCTGTTCCCGCACGGAGTCAGCGGTGTCTTCGCGTCGCTTCCGTTCGCGCTGTGGTTGTTTCTGGGCGTGGAACAGGCGGCCCTCGCGGCAGAGGAAGCCGCCGATCCCAGCCGAACGATCCCCAAGGCGCTGACGATCGCCGTCGTGACGCTGCTCCTCGTGGGTCTCGGGGTATTGTTTTTTGGGCCGGCTGGCGGCGGCACCGAACAGCTGCGCGGTGCCGACGATCCCTTGTACGCCGCGCTGACCAGCCCATTCGCATACGGCAAGCAGGGCTGGCTCACCAAAACAATCGGCAGCGGAGCGCTGATCGGTTTGGTCGCCACGTTCTTCTCGGTCGTCTACACATCCTCGCGGCAGCTGTATTCGTTGGCGCGAGACGGCTATCTGCCGAGCTCACTCGCTGCAACCAACAGCAAGCAGGCGCCGCACGCGGCCCTTGCCGTCGTCGTCGGTATCGGGATCCTCGCAGCGCTGTTTCCGCCGGCCAAGGCCATGTTGCTCGTGATCTTCCTGCTGTGCGTGTCCTACGTATTCGTGCTCGCCGCCTTCGTCAGGCTGCGCTTGCGCAACGCCGCGTTGCCAAGACCCTATCGCGCCTTCGGCGGCTGTGTCACCGCCTACGCGACGGCCGCGGTGTGCCTTCTGGTCTTGTGGGCGTGCTTCGCGCAGCAATCGACGGGTATGGCGTATGCGCTGGTCGTCTACGCACTGCTGCTTGCTCACTTTAGTTTGATCCAACGCCGCAAGATGCCAGCTTAGGTGTATCCAATCATGAGCTATCAGCCCCCGGGACAGGTGTCTGCTGAGAAGGCCCGCGTGTTGCGCTTGGCCTACGATCACGTCGTCCCGGGCCGCGTACAGGGGTTTCACGAGCTCGGCGTCGATCTGGTGATGGGCCGGCGTGAGGGCTATCGATTCTGGGACCTGGACGGCCAGGAATACCTCGACTTTCACCTGAACGGCGGAGTGTTCACCCTCGGACACCGCAATCCGGAGCTGCTGGCGGTGCTGCGCGCCTCGCTCGAATGGCTCGACATCGGGAATCATCATTTCCCGAGCGTCGCGCGCGCGAACCTTGCCGAGCTGCTGATACGCCTCGCGCCGGGAAACATGCAGTACGTCGTGTTCGCGACCGGGGGCTCCGAGGCGATCGACGTTGCGATCAAGTCCGCGCGGCGCGCAACAGGGCGCCGCAAGATCGTCTCGTTGGACATTGCCTACCACGGCCGCACGGGTCTGTCGGGAGCCACGGGCGACGA
>VBNY01000042.1:0-4193 GCA_005877705.1 Gammaproteobacteria bacterium | reverse complement strand
TGTGGACGCGGTGGAGCGGGCGCTGCGGCACGAAGACGTCGCCGCGGTGATCATCGAGACCATACCGGCCACCTACGGCTTCATCGCTCCGAGGGCGGACTACTTGCCGCGCATCAAGGCTCTGTGCGAGCGCCACGGCGCTTTGTACATTGCCGACGAAGTGCAGACGGGGCTTGGACGTACCGGGCATCTCTGGGGCGTCAGTGCGTGGGGCGTGGAACCGGACATTCTCGTCACCGCCAAAGGCTTCTCGGGCGGTCTGTATCCAATCGCCGCAACGGTGCTCAGCGCCTCGGCGGGCGCTTGGTTGGCAGAGAACGGCTGGGGGCATGTCTCGGGCTTCGGGGGCGCCGAAGTCGGCTGCGCCCTCGCCCAGCGGGTGCTCGAGATTTGCAGCAACCCGGCCAATCTCGCGCACGCACTGCACATCTCCGACTACTTCGCCGCCGGCTTCGCGGACATTCAGCAACGCCATCCCTACTTGCGCCGAGTTCATCGGCTGGGCCTCGTGATGGGGCTGGAGTTCGACAGCCCGCGCGGCGGCGTCGACATGATGAAGGCCCTGTACGACATCGGTCTGTGGGCCATTTTCGCGGGCTTCAATTCCTCCATCCTGCAGGTGAAGCCCGGATTTCTGATCGACACACGCTACTGCGACGAGGCGCTCGAGCGGTTCCAGGACGCGATCCGCGTGGCGGAGCGGCAACCGAAGCGCCCGCCGATTCGCCTCGTCTCCGGCGGCCGCTCCACCAGCGGATCCCTGTGATAATCGGTCTGGCGAGTCAGGAGGGCCGGACACTTGAAACGGTGGCGCGCACCGCGCTGCGAGCCTGGGACATTTCCGCCAACTGCCGTCTCACGTTGCTCAAGCGCCGAGAGAACGCCGTCCTCGAGGTCGACATCCTGGACAAGCCGACCTATGTCTTACGTGTCCACCGACGTGGCTATCACAGCGACGCGGCGTTGCGCTCCGAATTGGCGTGGATGATATCCCTCGCGGAGCAAGGTATCCCGACACCGCGCGTGGTGCCTACGCTCAGCGGCGACATCTTGACTCTCGTGCCCGACCCGGATGGCGCGCGCCCATACCAGTGCGACCTGCTCTCCTGGGTTTGCGGGACTCCGCTGGGGCATATAGAAGAGCGGTCATTCGGCGACAACGAATTCGTGGAGCGCGCCTACCGACAAGTCGGCGGCCTGGCCGCGCGCTTGCACGCGCATGGCGCTCAATGGCATCCCGGTGGAACCTTCAATCGGCACAGTTGGGACGAGGCCGGCTGCCTGAGCAGGCCGGGTGTGTGGGGGCACTTCGCCGATCTACAGACGCTGACCGCCTCTGAGCGCAGGCTGCTGCAAGAGGCAGCGGAAGTCGCGCGCCACAGGCTGGGTGCATTCGGCAAGCTGCCCAATCGCTTTGGTCTCATTCACGGCGATCTGGTGCCGGAAAACGTTCTGCTGGACGGCAATGAGTGCACCCTCATCGATTTCGACGACTGCGGATTCGGCTGGTATGTGGCCGAAATCGCCACCGCGGTCTTCTTCCAGCTCGGCACTCCGAGCTTCGCGCCGGCGCTGCATGCAATGATCCACGGCTATCGGCAAGTCCGGGCGCTCGATGAAGCTGATCTCGGCATGCTCGATGTGATGTTGCTCCTGCGCGGCATGGCATTGCTGGGGTGGATTCAGACGCGGGCGGAGACTAATACGGCCCGCAGGATCCGGCCCATGGTCACTGAATGCTCGACCGCGCTCGCGGCGCGGATGACGGGCGATACCTCGGACATGGCGAACCTCAACGCAGCGCTCGAGCTGCCCGCGTATTGAGCCGACGCCGCTGACTGGCGGACTGGGGAGTTGGACCGATGACCATCGCTGCTCGGGACCGGATCCGTCCTGCTGGGCATGGCCGCGCCGGCCGCATTGCGCACGGCGAACGCCCAAACCCTGCCGGCCGCGATGACGGGGCTGGGGCCCGACTGGACGGGCCCCGGTGGAATCGGCGACTACGCGCGCTCGAACGGCAACACGTTCGAAGTCGTCAACGCCGCGCATGGCGCGATCCGCAATCATCAGCGCGACAGCGCCATTGCCTCGGCTCACGACACTGGCGAGAGCTACGACCTGGTGATCGTGGGAGCGGGTATCTCGGGGCTCGCCGCCAGTTACACCTATCACAAGGGGCGGCCGGCCAGCCCGGTTCTCATGCTCGATCAACATCCGATCTTCGGCGGCGAGGCCAAGCAGAACGAATTCGAAGTGGACGGCTACCGCCTCACGGCGCCCCAAGGCTCGACTGGAATCGTGGTGCCATTCACGCGCGCCAAGGATGCGGGCATGTGGACCCACTTCACCAAGGACCTGGGATTTCCGGATGAATTCGTGTTTCAGAAGCCGACGGGCCTCAGCAACGACACCCTGATCCCCCACGACGCCTGGTTCCCCATGCACATAGGTTGGGAGCAGTCGGATACCGGCTTTTTCTATGAAGGCAAGGGGTGGGTGAAGAACCCGTGGCGCGATGCATTTCAAAATGCGCCGATCCCGGAGGCCTCGAAGCGGGCGCTGCTCGGCATGGACCTGTTCCGGACTCCGCCCGTGCGCGAGGATTGGGAGAAGTGGCTGGACAGCATCACGTATGAACAGTTCCTGACGGACGTGATGGGTATTCGCGGCGAGGCATTGCGCGAAGTCACCCGCTACATCAACCCCGTCGCCGCCGCGGAGGGCTGCGGACTCGGAGCGGATGTCATATCCGCCTACTCGGCCTATAACTTCCTGCTGCCCGGTGTCATCGGCTACTACCGTTACCAGAACGGCGGCGTCGATCCCACCGATGAGCTCTATCTTGCGAGCTTTCCGGGCGGCAATGCAGGGACAGCGCGCTGTTTCGTGAAGAAGATCATCCCGGGGGCATTCCGGGGCGAGTACCGGCTCGCCGACATTCTCAACAGCCCGGTGCAGTGGGACCAACTCGACCGCCCGAACCAGCCCGTGCGCATGCGCGTATCGAGCACCGTGATCGAAGTAGCGCACCTGGACGCCAGCGACGCGTCCAAAGGCGTGCACGTAACCTACGTTCGCGGCGGCAAGCTGTTTCGCGTGCGCGCAAAAGCCGCGATCTGTGCCAGCCAGCAGCATGTCAACAGGCATATCTGCACGGACGTCCCGCCCGACTATCGCGAAGCGATGAACAGCTTTCACCATGCGCCGATGCTCACCGTGAACGTCGCGGTCAGAAACTGGAAGTTCATGGAGCGGCTGGGCATCGCATCTGCACGCTGGTTCGAGGGATTTGGCTGGTGGTTGAGCCTGCGGCGCAACCTCGAGATCGAAGGCCAGCAGACCATGCCGCTCGATCCATCGAAGCCGGTGGTGTTCTCACTGTACAACCCTTTCCCGCTGCCAGGCGTCCCGTTCCCCGAACAGTGCACCGCCGCGCGAATGCAGCTCTTCAACATGTCGTATCGGGAAATCGAGCTGGGAGTGCGCACCCAGTTCGCGAAGATGTTCGCGGACTACGGCTTCGATGCACAGCACGACATCGCGGGAATCGTCGCAAACCGATGGGGTCACGCTTACGTGGTCGATCCCCCCGGCTTTTTCTTCGGCAAGGACGGCAAGCCCGCCGCGAAGGACGTACTGCGCAACCGCTACAACCGGATCGCCTTCGCGCATTCGGAGCTCAGCGGGCAGCAGATGTGGGAAACCGCCGCCGCGGAAGGCGAACGGGCGGCACAACAAATCCTGGAGATCATATAGATGCGTAAGCTCATCCTGGGGTGCTCGATCCTGGCCCTGCTCGCAGGCTCTGCACTGTCCGCCGCTGCCGCCCAGCCGGAATCGACCGTCAAGCGGGACTCCCCGCAGCTTGCGGCCTTCAAGCAGGCGATCCGCAAGAAATACGATATGAAGGAGCAGGCATTCGCCGCTCACGACGCGGAAACCATCCTGACGCGCTTCTACGCGGCCGACGCGGTCTCCGTGGGCGAAGGCTTTGGGATCTTCAAGGGCCGTTCCGAGTTTCGCCCGCTCTACGAGAAGGCTGTGACCGAGTACACCGTGAAGGTCACCTCCGTGCATACCGTCGTGGATGGAAATGCCGGGTGGGATTGGGCCGACTTCGACGTCATGCCGGTTGATCCGAAGGAGAAGCCCTTTACGCTGGCAATTCTCTTTCTTTGGCAGAAGGTTCG
>VBNY01000482.1 GCA_005877705.1 Gammaproteobacteria bacterium | reverse complement strand
TGCGTCTTCTACTCGAACGACATATTCTCGTTCATCGCCAGGCCGTTGATCGAAAAGCTGCCCAAGGGCACGACGCTGATCGCCACGGGCGTCATGTCGCCGTTCACGACGCCCTTCAAGCTGTCGTTCTTCGTTGCTCTGATCATCGCCATGCCCTACGTCCTGTACCAGGTGTGGGCGTTCGTGGCACCCGGTCTGTACCGCAACGAGAAACGCTTCGGCATCCCGCTGCTGCTGTCATCGATCGTGCTGTTCTACATCGGTGTGGTGTTCGCTTACATGTTCGTGTTCCCCGTTATGTTCCAGTTCTTCGCTAGCACGACGCCCACGGGGGTCGCAATGATGACGGACATCACGAGTTACCTGGACTTCGTGCTGACGATGTTCTTCGCGTTCGGAGTCGCGTTCGAAGTGCCGGTAGCCGTGGTGCTGCTCGTGATCACCGGCATCGTGCGGCTCGAGAAGCTGAAGGAGAACCGCGGTTACGTGCTGATCGGGATCTTCATCATCGCCGCGCTCCTCACGCCGCCCGATGCGATCTCACAATGCACGATGGCCATACCGATGTACCTGCTCTACGAGGGCGGCCTGATCATGGCGCGCATTCTTTCGCGCATGAAGCGCGAGGGCTCCGAAAGCTCACAAGCCGAAGCCTGAGCGCCTCGCGTGGGCGTCACGCGCGAACACCGCGAGAATCAAACAACAGCAACTGCGATATTCGGGCGGGCGGCCAAAAGTTGCCGGCGCGACAAGACAAAGGGGCATGACTCATGAATCAGGCCGTGGACAGCGCCGTCGCTGCCGCCTCCCGGACTCGGATGATACTGGGTCACCCGCGCGGCCTCGCGACGCTGTTCTTCACCGAGATGTGGGAGCGTTTCTCATACTACGGCATGCGGGCGCTGCTGCTGCTTTTCATGACTGCGGCCGCGGCGCAGGGCGGTCTGGGAATGAACGCGGCCGAGGGCGGTGCGATCTACGGCCTGTACACCGCGGGAGTCTATCTGTGCTCACTGCCGGGCGGCTGGGTCGCCGACCGGCTGCTCGGGCTGCGCCGCTCGGTATTCTGGGGCGGGGTGCTGATCTCGCTGGGCAATCTGCTGCTGGCGGTGCCGGCGCGCATCGAGCTGTTCTACATCGGCCTGCTGGTGATCTCGTTGGGCACGGGCATGCTCAAGCCCAATGTCAGTTGTCTGGTGGGCGAGCTCTACCAGGGCGACACGGGCTCGCGGCGCGACTCGGCCTTCTCGATCTACTATCTCGGGATCAATCTCGGCGCGCTCATCGCGCCGTTCGTCGCGGGAACGATCGGCGAGACGATCGGCTACCGGTGGGGCTTCTTTTCTGCGGGCATCGCCATGGCGCTCGGGCTGGTCCAATATCGCGCGACCGGACATTGGCTGGGCGAGGCGGGCCTGCTGCCACAGGTTGCGAGCGAGCGAGAGCGGCGGCGCGCCTGGGGAATTCTCATCGCGAGCGTGACGCTGCTCGGCATCGCCGTCGCGGTGGCCGCCGCCGGCGCGGTGCATCTGGACGTAATGCAACTCGCGAGCGCCGCCGGCACGGTGATGGTGACACTGGCGGTGGCCTTCTTCGGATCCGTCCTGCTGTTCGGCAGGCTCACCGCGGCCGAGAAGAAGCGCGTCGTTGTCATCGCGCTGTTCTTCATCTGCGCGGCGCTCTTCTGGGCCGGCTACGAGCAGGCCGGCTCCTCAGCACCCCGTCACCTGGTATCAGTCGGTTCAACCCGTGTTCGTTCTGCTGCTCGCGCCGCTGTTCGCCTGGGCGTGGGTGGCCCTCGGCAAGCGCCGGCGCGACCCGCCCGCGCCCGCGAAGTTCGGCCTCGGGCTCGCACAGCTCGGCGCCAGCTTCGCCGTGATGATGATCGCCGCGCAACTCGTCATCAGCACGGGACACAAGGTGCTGCCCGGCTGGTTGATACTGACTTACCTGCTGCAGACGACCGGCGAGCTGTGTCTGTCCCCGATCGGCCTCTCGAACGTCACCAAGCTCGCCCCGCCGCGCTTCGTTGGCCAGATGATGGGAACCTGGTTCCTCGGGGCGGCTATCGGCAACCTCGTCGCCGGGCTCGTCGGGGGCGAGGTGGGCGGCGGCAGCGTTGCCGCCATGCCCGCACAATATCTGCAGATGGCGCTCGTGGGCGGGGGAACGGGCGTGCTCATGCTGCTGCTCGCGCGCCCGGTGCGTGCGTGGATGGGCGGATTCGAGTAGACCCGTCCTGGCCGAGCCGCGCATGCGCGGCGAATGGGGTATGCGGGTAAGATGCCCCGCTTATGGACTCGCAGCCCCTCGCCGGCCGCACGATCGCCGTACCGGAGACCCGTGAGATCGAGGTGTTCGCCGCGATGCTCGAGCGGCGCGGCGCCAAAGTAGTCCGCTGCCCGATGGTGGCGATCCTGGACGCTCCGGATCCGGCGCCCGTGCTCGAGTGGAGCCGGCGCTTCGCGCAAGGCTCCTGCGACGATTTGATTCTTCTCACCGGGGAGGGCCTGCGGCGCATTCTTGGCTGTATCGAGCGCCACGAGCCGGCACTGCGCGGCGGCTTTCTGCGGGCCCTGGAGCGCGTGGGTGTGATTGCGACGCTGCGTGCGCACGATCTCAAGGGTCGCCGCGTCGGAGTCCAGCTGTATGGCACGGAGCCGAATCGGCCGCTGGTTGATTTCCTGGAAGGAGCCGGCGCGAGCGTGTTGGTCGTGGCGCCGTATGTCTATGCCGACGCCGCCGACGATGAGGCGGTGCTCTCTCTTCTCAAACGCATGCAGGCGGGCGAAGTCGACGCGATAGCGTTCACCAGCACTCCACAGGTCGAGCGGCTCTTTACCGCAGCGCCCGCTGAGACCGTCACCGCGGCACTCGCGGAGACGCTCGTTGCGGCAGTCGGCCCCGTGGTGGCCGACGCGCTGCAGAAACACGGGGTCGACGCGCGCCTCATGCCCGAGGAGTCCTTCTTCCTGAAGCCGCTGACCAGTGTTCTCGAAGACGCGCTCGGTGCGCGCGCCTGAGCGCCGCGCATAACACATACACGCGCAACAACAACACCCATACAGGGGCCGCACAATGAACACTGAATCGCGGGCCGAGCTCACGCTGCGTGGGTCGATCCTCGGTGTGCTGATCACCGTGGTATTCACCGCGGCCAATGTCTACTTCGGGCTCAAGGCCGGACTGACCTTTGCAACGTCGATACCGGCCGCCGTCATCTCGATGGCAGTGCTGCGCGGTTTTCGGGACGTGACGATCCAGGAGAACAACATCGTGCAGACGGTGGCGTCCGCGGCCGGCACGCTCTCGTCGATCATCTTTGTGCTGCCCGGTATGGTCATGATCGGATGGTGGAGTGAGTTCCCGTACCTGGCATCGGTCGCCATCTGCGCTTTTGGCGGGACGCTGGGCGTCATGTATTCGATTCCTTTGCGCCGCGCGCTGCTTGCGCAGCCAGATCTGCCGTTTCCCGAAGGCGTCGCCTGCGCCGAGGTACTCAAGGTGGGCGGCGGTGGACACGCCGAGGGCGTGGCAGAGAGCCGTGCGGGCTTGTACGCACTCCTCAGAGGATCGGTAGTCTCGGGTGCGTTCGCATTGATCACGGCGACGAGGATCTTCGCCAGTGACGTAGTAAGCACCTTCCGGGTGGGCGAGCGTGGTGTCTCGGGCTTCGACCTTCTCTTGTCGTTCGCTCTGTTTGGCATCGGGCACCTGGTCGGATTGTGGGTCGGCGTGGCGATGCTGGTAGGCGCCCTCATCGCCTGGGTGTGGGCCGTGCCGCACTTCGCGGCGCTGTCACCCGCTGCCGCGAACCTCACCGACGCTGCGCTTGGAGCCTTGGCCCACGACACCTGGAGTCACAAGGTACGCTTCGTTGGCGCGGGCACCATCGGGATCGCCGCGATATGGACGCTGGCAAAGCTCGCGAAGCCAGTGGCAGGGGGCCTGCGCTCGGCCATGGTCGCTGCGCGCACGCGGGCGGAAGGCAACGCGGCATTGCTGCCGCGCACCGAGCAGGACATCCCGATTGGCCTGGTTGGCCTTGTCTCGCTGCTGTGTGTGCTGCCCGTCGGTGTATTGCTGGCGGACTTCGCGAGTCGCAGCGGGCTCGGCGATCATCTGATGTTTCTGGTCGTCA
>VBNY01000041.1 GCA_005877705.1 Gammaproteobacteria bacterium | reverse complement strand
TTCGCGGGCCGCAGCAACGCCGGCACCAGCAACGCCAACAACGACAACCAGCGGACCGGCGGCGGCTCGCAGCTGCAGCTGCGCAATCTGCCGACCCTGGTGCTGGTCAACGGCCGCCGCGTCGCGATCCACGCTATCGCCGGCACGAACGGCAAGAACTTTGTCGACGTCAACCAGATCCCGGCGGCGGCGATCGACCATATCGAGGTGCTCACCGACGGAGCTTCCTCCACCTACGGCTCCGACGCTGTCGGCGGGGTCGTCAACTTCATCCTGAAGTCCGACAAACAGGGAGTGAAGGCCGGCGGGCGCTTCGGCTCCGCTACCGGCGACTACCGGGAGCGGTCCGCCTATCTCAGCGGCGGAACCGAGATCGGCGGCCTCAGCATCACGGCCACCGGCAGCTATTCGAAGAGCAATCCACTGTTTCAGGACGCGCGCACGTTCACGAGTCCGTTCTTCGGCAGGACCTCGAGTATTCCGGGCGTCGTGGCGGCGGGGGGCCTGAGCCCCGGCGCGATCCTCGCGGCCGGACTGAACTCCCCGAGCCAGGTGAACCCGACGGGCGCGGCGGCGACCGCGACGTCGGTGAATCAACTCATCGCCAACGGCAGCTACGTCGCGACGACTCCGGCGGGCGTTTCCGCGACGTTCGACGTATCGCCGTACCAGACCCTGCTGTTGGGTCAGGAGCAGGACGCGTTCGTCTCGAGCCTGTCCTCCGGCATCTTCAACGACAAGGCGGAACTGTTCGGGGATGTGCTGCTGTCGCGCAGCAAGAGCTTCACGCAGTGGCTGCCCGCTTTCGCAACCGTCACGGTGCCGGCGGGCGCACCTTACAATCCGCTCACCACGAGCTTCTCCGGCGTGACCTTCGACTATCTGCCGGACCCGCGGCAGATCAACAACAAGACGGATGCCGCGCGCGGCACGCTCGGAGTCAAGGGCAAGCTGTGGGGCGGGTGGCATTGGGAGACGGGATTCGTTTACAGCGAGAGCGACTTCAAGCAGGACTTCGGTAACCTGATCTACAAGCCGAACCTGCCGCTCGCGATCGCCGGCGGCTATGACGCGAACGGCAACGCGGTGGCGGGCGGCGCCTACAGCAAAGTCTACGGCGGCTTCTCCACGTCGAATCCGCTGGTTCTGCAGCCTGCTCTCGACCCGTTCGCCCGCGCCGCGCGGGTGAACCCCGCATCGATCGCGAACCTGTATGGAACCGAGCTGATCAACGCCACCAGCCAGCTCGCATCCTGGGACGGCAAACTGTTCGGCGCCGTCTTCGACCTGCCCGCCGGCGAGGTCAGTGTCGCGGCCGGGGCGTCCTGGCGACGCGAGGCGCTCTCCGGCCATGCGGATGCCAACGGCCGGGTGACGGATCCGGTGACCGGCGCGACCTCCGGCAACGCGCAGCTGTGGGCGCTGGGCTTCAACTTCGACCCGTTCGCCGCGCACCGCTACATCCGCGCGCTGTTTGCCGAGACCCGGATCCCGATCACCGCACCAGCCTGGAACGTCCCGGGCGTGCGATCGTTCGACATCACGCTGGCCGCGCGGGCGGAGCATTACAGCGACGCCGGCAGTGCGACCGTACCCAAGTTCGGCTTCCGCTGGCAACCCTTCGACAAGCAGCTCACCATCCGCGGCGACTACTCCAAGTCCTTCAGCGCCCCGAGCCTGTACGCCGAATACGGCCCCATCGACACGCGGGTGGTGGGTGAGGGCGTGATTGCAGGCGTGTTCGGCCGTCCCAACTACGCCGGCCTGCCCTTCCACGGCGAGGACGGCAACAATCCGAACCTCAAGCCCGCTAGCTCGGTGTCGCGCTCGATCGGGTTCGTATTTCAACCGCAGTTCGCGCCGGGGCTGTCGCTCACGGTCGACTTCTCCTCCATCAACCTCTACGGATTTGCAGGCGGCCTCGGGTTCAACAACATCCTCGCGAGCGTCAACCAGCTCGGCGCCGCATCGCCATATTTCAACAATATCGCGGTCGGTGGTTTCCCGGGCAGCGCCAGCGCCATGCAGCCGTTCGTGAACCCCGGGGATCTGCAGAAGTTTCTGTGCGGCGGCTGTGCCGACCCGGCGCACGGCCCGGGTCTTCCCGGCCAGGCGGATAATCTGTTCGTGATCGACCAGTTCCGCAATCTGGCGGTGCTGCAGGAACGCTCCTATACCATCGGCGGGGGTTACATATTCCCCTGGAACCGCTACGGCACGTTCGCCCTGTTCACGACCGGAGCGATCTTCAAGTCATTCAATTTCCAGGACCAGCCGGGCCACCCGTTCATCCAGTACGCCGGCGCGACCAACAACGCGGGCGCGAGCGGCGGCTTCGGCGGGACGCTGCCCAAGTACCGCTTCTTCACGACCCTGGACTGGACGTACGAGAACCTCGATATCACGCTGAACAATACCTACGCATCCTCCACCGACGATACAGGCGTGAACGGCACTTCGACTCCGACCATCCCCGTGGGCGGCTACACCGCCTGGGACCTGCGCGGGGCATATGACTGGCATCTGAGCGGCAGCGCGGCCGGCCGGATGGTGACGCTGGCGCTCGGCGTCAACAATCTGACTAACCGGATGCCGCCGCTCGCGCCACGCGCCTTCACTGACAACAACGCGGACGTGGCGACGTACTCGCCGCTCGGGCGGTTCGTCTATGGCACCGTGGCGGTGACTTTCTGACACAACGCAGTCGCAGGGGCACCATGGACCACACAACAGCGCGCGCCGCGGCGCGGCCAGCTCCCGGGACCTCCGCCGGCCGAGGCATGACGGACGGCGCACAGGGCGCCGGCTCCGCCCGCCAGCAGCGCTGGTGGCGCCTCATGGAGACCCGCATCGGGATCATCCCGCTGCCGGTCTACGTAGTGCTGCTCGGCGTCATCGCGTACTTCATCGCGACGAAGAAGATCCCTACCGAAGTCAACATGATGATTGCGGTGCTGGCGGTGTTCGGCTTCACGTGCGCGGAGCTCGGCAACCGGCTGCCGCTCATCCGTAACATCGGCGGCGCGGCGATTTTCGCGACGTTCCTGCCGTCGTGCCTGGCGTATTACCAACTCATCCCGCCGACGCTCATCACGGCGGTCACGCAGTTCACCAAGTCGACGAACTTTCTCTACCTGTTCATCTCGGCGATCATCGTCGGCAGCGTGTTCGGCATCGACCGCAGCGTGCTGATGCGGGGGTTCGTGAAGATCTTCATTCCGCTCGCGACCGGTACGGTGGCTGCGCTCCTCGTCGGCACCGCGGTCGGCACCATGCTTGGCCTCGGCATGCGCCATGCGCTGCTGTTCGTCGTCATACCGGTCATGGCAGGCGGCGTCGGGGAAGGCGCCATCCCGCTGTCGGTCGGTTACGCGGCCATCCTGCACCAGAGCGACGGAGAGCTGTTCGCACAGGTGCTGCCGCCGGTGATGTTCGGCAGTCTCACGGCGATCATCAGCGCCGGCGCACTCAATTTCCTGGGGCGCAAGCGCCCCGAGCTGACGGGCGAGGGCCGTCTGCAGCCGGATGAGCATGACGAGCTCGATCTGCACGAGGAAGCCAACACGGGCCGCACCGACGTCGCGCACATTGCCGGCGCGGCGGTCACCGCCATTTCGTTCTATCTGCTCGGACTCGTCCTGCAGAAGCTGATCGGGCTGCCGGCGCCGGTGGCGATGCTGTTCCTCGCGGTGCTCTTCAAGCTGACATCCGGAGTCACCCCACAGCTGCAGCAGGGAGCGTTCGTCGTTTATCAGTTCTTCGCGAAAGCCGTGACCTATCCGCTGCTGTTCGCGATCGGCGTGGCCATGACTCCCTGGGACAAGCTCATCGCGGCGCTGGCGCCGGCTAATCTGATCACGATCGTTGCCACCGTGGTCACGCTGATCGGAACCGGGTTCTTTGTCGGGCGGCTGGTGAAGCTCTATCCGGTCGACGCGGCGATCGTCAACGCTTGCCACAGCGGCCAGGGCGGCACGGGAGCGGTGGCGATCCTCACCGCGTCCAATCGCATGCAGCTGATGCCGTTTGCGCAGATCGCGACCCGCATTGGTGGCGGACTCACCGTCACCTTGACGCTGCTGGCTCTCGCGCGCTTCGGGTAGCCGCAGCCTTACGCGAGCTCGGGTGCCGGCCGCGTCTTCTCGGCGGGGCCTTTGGTGGTGTCGACGGCGATCTGCGTCGCGGGGATCTCGAACACTACCCGCAGCCCGCGCCCGTCCGCGCCGCTCTCGGCCCAGATACGCCCGTGGTGCAGCTCGATGATGCTCCTGCAGATCGCCAGCCCGAGGCCGCTGCCTTTGTCGTCGCCGCCGCGATTGTCGAGGCGCACGAAGCGCTCGAAAATGCGCTCGCGCTGCTCGCCGGGCACTCCCGGGCCCTGGTCTTCGACGCTCACGCGCCACAGGCCTGCGGCGAGGGATGAGCGCAGCGTGATCACGCCATCGCGCGGTGAGGCATCGACCGCGTTGGCCAGCAGGTTCAACAGCACCTGCCGCACGCGCTTGTCTTCGAACGCGACGGTGCCTTCCCCCTCACGCGTCAGCACGAACTGCCGTCCGTGGTGCTCGGCAAGCACGCGCGCGTCCTGAGCGAACCCATGCAGGAAGCGCTCAGGATCCAGCGGCTTGAGGTCGAGCGTAATGACGCGCGCTTCGGCCCGCGACAGAAACAACAGCTCCTCGATGATCCGGTTGAGCCGCGCCAGCTCCTCGAGTTGCATTTGCACGGCGTCCTCGTGAGCCGCGGATAGATCCCCGGCTACCAGGAGCTTCTCGGCCTGCAGACGCACGAGCGACAGCGGCGTCTTGAGCTCATGGGAGGCTTCCGCGGTGAAGCGGCGGATCTGGTTGAACGAGTACTCGAGCCGGTCGAACATCTGATTGAGCAGCCGCGCGAGCTCGGATATCTCATCGCGCACCTGCCCGACGGGGATGCGCTCGCTCAAGTTGTCCGAGCGGATACGGTTGGCGGTCTCGCGGATGAGTCGCACCGGCTTGAGCGCCAGGCGGCTCAAGCCGAAGCCGATGATGACGCTCACGACGAGCATCGCGGCCAGCAGCGCCGAGCACACCTCGATGTAACCCTCCATGACCTTGCGCACCTGGCTCGCGGAGGTGGCGATGGTCACATCGAAAGGCGGCAGTACGAACTCGGCGACGCGCAGCTCGCCGACGCCGGCGATCGCGGCATCGTAAGTGTGCTTGCCCGGTATGTCGGGAATCGCGCGACCCTGCAAGTTGCTCGAGTAGAACACCGTGCCGTGCTGCTCGCTGTGGATGTCGATGTAGAACAGCACGGAGGCGTATTCCGTGGTCTCGCGAATGCGCTGGTTGATCACCTCGGAGGTGAGTGTCTTGTAGTCCGGGCCCAGGCGCGCCCGGATCTGCTCGAACTCGGCGGCATTCAGCAGATCCAGGCCATGGATCAGGTAGCTCTGCAGCAGCTGGTAGCCGACCACGAACAGACACGCCAGCGTGACGGTCGCAGCCAGCGCGTACCATGCCGCGAGGCGCGTGCCGATCGATCTCACAAAAGCTGGTAGCCGACGCCGCGCACCGTCTTGAACAACGGCTTGTCCGCGGGCTTCTCGAGCTTGGCGCGCAGCCGGCTCATGTAGACATCGAGCAGGTTGGTGTCGACGTCGTAATGCGAGGCCCAGATCTTCTCGGAGATCAGCGTGCGGGTGAGGATGCGTCCGGGGTTCTGCATGAAGATCTCGAGCAGCGCAAACTCGCGCCGCGTGAGATCGACGGGCTGGCCGTTGATATGCGCGGTGTGACTCAGCAAGTCGAGACGCATGCCGCGATACTCGAGCACGGTCTCCTTCACCTCCGACTGGCGGCGCAGCTGCGAGCGCACCCGGGCGAGCAGCTCCTCGAAGCTGAACGGCTTCGACAGATAATCATCGGCGCCGAGATCGAGGCCCTTGACCCGGTCCTGCACGGCATCGCGCGCGCTCAGAATCAAGACCGGCTCCTTGAAGCCGCTCTTGCGCCACTCGCGCAGCAGCTCCAGGCCGTCGCCGTCCGGCAGGCCCAGGTCGAGAATGATGAGATCGTAGGAGGTCTCGCACAGCGCATCGCGCGCCTCGTGGCAGGTGCGCGCGCAGGCTACCGTGTAGGAGCGTTCCGCGAGCCCTTGTTTGAGCAGCTGCGCAAGGCGCTGCTGGTCTTCGACGATCAGAACCTTCATGCGCGAGGCCTTTCGGGAGGGCCGGCCGTTCCGGCCCGTCAGGGTCCCTCATGACTGCAGTATACGACTGTCGCTCGCGGATCAAAGTGGCAGCCGGGGTCAGGCGAATTCCCCTAAATTCCCTTTCATGATGCCTTCAGGCTCGCGTCAGGATCGCACACTACTGTTTGCCCCTAGAGTCGCGGCAGCAAGCCGCGGGAAAGGACCTATCGTGGGCAATCTCCTCAGACGTCACGGATTCGGGCTTGCGTTGCTTGCCGCAGGCGCTGTGGCTGCCGGCGGCTTCGGGCATGCCGCCCAGTCCGCCCAGTCCGCCGAGTACCAGCGCATCGCGCGCCTCGTGGCAGGTGCGCGCGCAGGCTACCGTGTAGGAGCGTTCCGCGAGCCCTTGTTTGAGCAGCTGCGCAAGGCGCTGCTGGTCTTCGACGATCAGAACCTTCATGCGCGAGGCCTTTCGGGAGGGCCGGCCGTTCCGGCCCGTCAGGGTCCCTCATGACTGCAGTATACGACTGTCGCTCGCGGATCAAAGTGGCAGCCGGGGTCAGGCGAATTCCCCTAAATTCCCTTTCATGATGCCTTCAGGCTCGCGTCAGGATCGCACACTACTGTTTGCCCCTAGAGTCGCGGCAGCAAGCCGCGGGAAAGGACCTATCGTGGGCAATCTCCTCAGACGTCACGGATTCGGGCTTGCGTTGCTTGCCGCAGGCGCTGTGGCTGCCGGCGGCTTCGGGCATGCCGCCCAGTCCGCCCAGTCCGCCGAGTACCGCGGTCGCCCACGGCACGCGTGTCGAGGTCATCGATGCCGACTCCGGCAAGAAGGTCGGAGAGATCGCCGACACGCCGGGCGTACACGGCATAGCGTTCGCGCCGGAGTTCGGACACGGCTTCACCAGCAACGGCCTGGCGCGCTCGGTCACAATGTTCGATCTCGCCACGCTCAAGACGCTTGCCGTGATCAAGTATACCGGCGTGAAGCCCGACTCCATCGCCTACGATCCCGAGACACGCCGGGTGTTCGTCGTCAACGGCGGCGACACGGGCGATGTCTCGGTCATCGCGGCGGACAGCGGCGCGATCGTTGCAACCATCCCCCTCGGGGGCGGCAAGCTCGAGGAGGCCCAGTTCGACGGCCACGGGCATGGCTTCGTGAACGATGAGGACCAGAATGTCGTTCACGTGTTTGATACACACAAGCTGCTGCAGCTGGCCACCTGGTCGATCGCTCCGGGCGAAGGACCGACGGGCCTGGCATTCGACCGACAGCGGCATCGCCTGTTCGCCGCCTGCGGCAACAAAAAGCTGGTAGTGCTCGACAGCGACAGCGGTAAGGTCGTGGCGACCGCCGCGATCGGCGCTGATCCCGATGGCGCGGTGTTTGATCCCAAGACGCAGCGTATTCTGGTGTCCAACCGCGACGGGACGCTGAGCGTGGTGGACGGCAACGCAGCCGACCATTACCCCACATTGCAGACAGTGCGAACGGAGCCGTTTGCGCGCACGCTCGCTCTGGATGAGCGCAATGGCCGGGTCTATCTGCCGGCGGCGAAGTTCGCTGCGGCCCCGGCTGCGACCGCCGACAACCCCAAGCCCCGGCCGGCGATGGTCCCGGAGAGCTTCGTCGTGTTGGTCGTCGGCGAGTAGCAGCCGGTGCCGACACGCCCGACTGGCCCGTGGCTCGCGAGCGGCGCGCTGGCTGCGCTGCTCTCGGGGTGCGCCCTGTACCACCCGATGCCGCTCGATGAGACGGCGCGGGCCGAGGCGCTCGCGCCCCTGCGGCTCGATCGGGTGAAGGTCGCGGCCGCCGCACTCGAGCACCCTCTGGTCAAGCCGATAGTGATCGATGGCGCCGGTGGTTTCTCTCCCGATGAGATCGCGGTGATGGCGGTGATTGTCAGCCCGCAGCTGCGCGCGCTGCGTGACCAGCGCGGAGTTGCCCGAGCGCAGGTGATCCAGGCCGGCATTCTACCGAATCCGCAGCTGAGCCGAACGCTCGACTACCCGCACGAGACCGATCCCACCGCGGTCACGGCCAAGAACACCACCTTGAGTTGGGACCTGAGCACGCTGCTCGCGCGGCACGACGAGATCGCCGCGGCGCGCGCCAACGCCGAGGCCGTGGACCTGCAGATTGCCTGGGCGGAGTGGCAGGTGGCACAGGATGCGCGCCTGCGCTCCTTCCGGCTGCTTTCCATGCAAACGCAGCTGCCCCTCGCCCGCGAGATCGAGGAGGGTCTCACACACAATATCGAGGCGATACGCAAGGCGCTGGCGCGCGGTTACAAGACCACCGCAGATCTCACCGCGGCGACCGATCTGCTCACCCAGGCGCGCAACAACCGGCTGGCGCTCGAGCAGGCGATCACTGCGGATCGGCTCGCGCTCAACATCGCGCTCGCCATACCGGTCGAGCAGACACTGCAGATCAAGCCGGCCGGCAAGTTTCCGGAGCTGGCAGCCCAGCAGGGTGCCCTCGACGAGCTGCTCGGCGGCATCGAGAAGCGCCGGCTCGATCTGGTGGCTCTGCAGCTTGGCTACCGCAGTCAGGAGGCGACGCTGCGCGCGGCCGTGAAGTCGCAATTCCCCAGGATCGGAGTGAGCTTCACCCGGGCCAATGACTCGAGCAACATCACAACCCTGGGCGGCGGGGTCAATCTCGAGCTGCCGATCTTCGATCGCCGCCAAGGCGTGGTCGCCGCGGCCAAGGCCAGCCGCCAACAGCTGTTCGATGAGTACTATGCGCGGGTCGCCGAGGCGCGCGCCGAAGTGCGGCAGATCCTCGAGAATCTCGCCGCCATCCGTACGCAGCTCGAGGAAGCCACACGCTCGCTCCCGGACCTCGAGCAGCTCGCCGCATCCTACGAGAAGGCGTACCAGAGCAACAACGCGGACGTGGTGACGTTCCGCGACGCGCATGCCGCGCTGGCGACCCGCCGCATGGAGCAGAGCAGGCTGCAGCAGGATCTGCTCGAGCTGAGCGTTGCCCTGGAAATCGCCACCGGCCGGCCCCTGCTCAATCGCCAACCGGCCTCCTGATAACAGCGAAAGTTTCGCTTACCGCCCGCCATGAACGACGTCAATTCCCGGTCATCCGACTCACTGAGTCGCGGCGCTCGCCGTTGGCGCTGGGGCGCGTCTGCGGCGGCGGGCACGAGGCTCAAGCCCGCAGCCGCCGTCGTGCTCGCGGCGGCGATCGCGGCCCTCGTGTGGCTGTACCTCGTGCACGAGGGTTCGGCGGAGTCCGGCACGGAAGCCAAGCCCGCCGCACTGGTCGAGACCGTATCGCTGCAACGTCAGGCGATTGCGCAAACGCTGGAAGCGTTCGGGGTCGTCGAGCCGGCGCCGGCCGCCGACCGCACGACGCCCGCCACATACGAGAGTGTCGTCGTCGCGATTCACGCGGTGCCGGGCGCGCATGTCAATCCGGGCGATGTCGTGATGGAAATCGCACCGAGCCCGGATGCCAAACTGCAATACGAGTCTGCGCGCACGACGCTGAAGCTCGCCGAACAGAGTCTCGAGGCTGTGCAGGAGCGTTACGACCTCAAGCTCGCCACCAATCAGGATCTCATTACGTCGCAGCAGGCGGAGCGGGACGCGCGGCAGAAGGTCACCAGCTACGAGGCCCGCGGGATGGGCGGCGATGGCAAGCTGCGGGCGCCGGTGATGGGCCTGGTCAGCAAGCTGGAAGTGACGGCCGGCTCGCTCGTCGCCGCAGGTTTGCCGCTGTTCGCGATCGCTACGGACAAGCGCCTGGAAGCGCGTCTCTCCGTGGAGAGCGCCGCCGTCGCACAGCTCGCGCCCGGCCAGAGCGTGACGCTCCAATCGATGAGCCGACCGGAGCCCGTGACTGTCACGTCGAACGTGCGCGTGGTGGGCGGCACGGTCAACGCGACGACCGGAGCGGCGGATGTCCGTGTCCCGGTGCCCTCAGCTGCGCCCTTGCTGTTGGGTGAACATGTCAGGGCCATCATCGAAGTACAGAGGAAGGACGCCGCGCTCGTCGTGCCCCGCAGTGCCGTCAACGTCGGCATTGCGGCGGGAGAGCGCGTCGAGGTTCAGGCGCCGGACTTGCACCCCGGGGATGCGGTCGTGACGTGGGGCAATTACGAGCTCACCGACGGCATGGCCATCCAGGCGCCGGAGCCGGCGGCGAAGCAGCCGAAAGCCGCCGAGCCGGACGCTGGGAAGAGCGCGCAGGGCGAGATTCCGTGACTATTATCGAGCGGCTGCAGTCCCAGCGGCGAGCCGTCATCACGCTGCTCGCGTTGCTCGCTGTCGGCGGCATCGTTGCCGCCTGGACGCTGCCGGTCGCCTTATTCCCGCACGTCGAGTTCCCCCGCATTGTCGTCAACATCGATGCGGGCGATCGTCCCGCCGAACGCATGACCACCGAGGTGACGATGCCGGTGGAGGAGGCGATACGTTCGGTTCCCGGCCTGCGAAGCGTGCGCTCGACTTCCTCGCGCGGCACTTCCGACATCTCGATCAACTTCGACTGGGGCCAGGACATGGTGGCGGCGATGCTGCAGGTCGAGTCCGCCATCAACAAGGTGCTGCCGAGCCTGCCTGCCGGCACGACGTTCGACGTGCGGCGCATGGACCCGACGGTGTTCCCGGTCATCGCCTACAGCCTGACCTCGAAAACGCGCTCGCTCGTCGAACTGCGTGACATCGCCTACTGGCAGCTGCGCCCGCTGCTCTCGTCCGTGCCGGGCGTCGCCAAAGTCTCGGTGCTCGGCGGCGCGGAGGCCGAGTATCGAGTCACGATCGATCCGGGGCGGCTCGAGGCGCGCGGACTGGCGCTCGCGGATGTCTCGAAGGCGTTATCGGCATCCAACACGATCAGCTCGGTCGGCCGGCTCGAGGACCACTACAAACTCTACCTCGCGATCGTCGATGACCGCGCGCTCGATGAGCGGCAGATCGGTGAGACCGTGCTCCTCAAGAGCGCCTCCGGGCTGGTGCGCGTCGGCGACGTTGGGAGCGTGACGCATGCTACCGTGCCGCAGTGGATTCGTGTGAACGCGGACGGGCGCGATGCGGTGATCTTCCAGGTTTACCAGCAGCCCGATGCCAACACGGTGCAGATCTCCGACGAGGTGCAGGCGAAGCTGCGGAGTTACCGCTCGCAGTTGCCCCCGGACCTGCAGATCGCCAGCTGGTACGACCAGAGCCAGCTGATCGTCAGCTCCGCGGGCAGCGTGCGCGATGCGGTGTTCATCGGGATGTGCCTCGCCGCGGCGGTGCTGATGCTGTTTCTGCGCAATGGCAAGGTGACCCTGATCGCGATCCTGACGGTGCCCACCGCACTCGCCGCCACCATCTTGCTGCTGAAGGTGTTGCACGGCAGCTTCAACATCATGACCCTCGGCGGCATGGCTGCGGCCGTGGGCCTCATCATCGATGATGCGATCGTCATGGTCGAGCACGTCATCCGCCGCATGCGCGCCAGCACTGAAGGGCGGCACGCGGTCGTGTGGCACGCTGCCGGCGAG
>VBNY01000040.1 GCA_005877705.1 Gammaproteobacteria bacterium | reverse complement strand
TGATCCCGAGCTGCACCCTGCGGGCCAGTCTCTGCTCGCCGAGCTCAACGGCAAGCTCGCGACGCTCGGCTCGCTGCCGCTCGATTTCTATCCGAGCTTCCTAATCGACGATGATCCAGCCTCGGGCTTCGGGGTGATCGCCGCCCCACCCCGCTTCTCGACGGGCTACTGGTCGCTCCACAATCGCTTCGCGCTGCTCCTCGAGACGCATTCGTGGAAAGACTATGCCACTCGTGTGCGGGTGACGCGCAACACCATCGTGACTCTGGCGGAGATGACGGCGCGCGGGGGCTCACGCTGGCGCGCGCAGACACATGCAGCCGATGTACGCGCGCAGCAGCTGGGCGGGCAGACGGTCGCGCTCGATTTCGACAACGGGCCGCACGTCACGACGATCGAGTTCCGCGGTTATGCCTACAGTCGCGATCCGTCCTCCATCTCCGGGTCGCTCGTCACGCGCTATGACCCGACCAAGCCACAAGTCTGGCACGTCCCGCTGCGCGACACCGTCGTGGCCAAGGTGAGCGCGCGGGCGCCTCGCGGCGGCTATATCGTGACGGCGGGGCATGCGGCATGGATGGCGGACAAGCTCTCGTTGCACGGCATCCGCTTCGTAAAGCTCGTGAAGCCCCTCGACGATGCGCAGCTCGAGACCTTCCGCGCCAGCAAGGTGTTGTATTCGAAAGCGCCGTTCGAGGGGCACACGACCATGACGCTCGAAGGCGCGTGGGCGCAGGAGCGGCGCGCAGTGCCCGCCGGCTCGCTGTTCGTCCCCATCGCGCAACCGAATGCCCGCCTGCTCGTTGCGTTGCTCGAGCCGCAAGCTCCGGACTCCTTCGCCGCGTGGGGCTTCTTCAACACCGCGTTCGAAGCCAAGGAATACATGGAGCCGTACGTCGCGGAGCAGGTGGGGCTGGAGCTGCTGGCTCACGATCCCCGGGTTGCCGAGGAATTCAAGAAGCGCCTCGCCGAGGATCCGCAGTTCGCCGCCAGCCCGAGCGCGCGGCTCGATTTCTTCTACCGCCACCACCCCTCGTGGGACGAGCGGTTGAACCTCTATCCGGTGTATCGCATCGGCGCCGCGCCGTAGAGTGGCTGCGCTCGGCCACAGGATCCTCAGCGCTTTGCTGCTCCCACTGCTGTGCGGTGGCGGTACGCCGTGCGCCGCCGCCGCCCAGGGCGAGCACTTCGTCACCGATGAGGTCGCGGTTGCGCAGCTCCTCGAGTTGGCGGACCAACGGCTCGCGCTCATGCCGGCCGTGGCCGCGGCCAAGTGGCAAACTCACTCCCCGGTGCTCGACCCCGAGCGCGAGCGGGCCGTTGTGCAACGCGCACGGGAGTTGGCAGCGCCTCTCGATCTGGATCCGGATGCGGTCGGGCGGTTCTTCGAGCTGCAGGTGCGCATCGCGCGCGATCTGCAGAGCGATCTGCATGAGAAGTGGCGCAGCCACGGGTTCGATCTCCAGCAGTCGCCATCGATGCTCACCGCCCAGCTGCGGCCGCAACTCGACCGTTTGACTCATGATCTGCTGCTGGCCCTCTATATCGCGGCTCCGGCTCTGCAGCGGGACCGCTTCCCTGTCAGGTACGCGGCGCTCGCGAGGCAGAACTTACACAGCGCGGGTTGGAGGAATGACAATCGGCGGGAGCTGTTGATCGCGCTCGCCGTGGTGCGCCCGCTACCAGGCCCCGCACTTCCGCGAATCGCAGCAGCGGGAGTCCTGCGGATCGGTACCACCGGAGACTATGCGCCGTTCAGCGTGGCGTCCGGCGATGAGTTGAGTGGCGCGGATATCGATCTTGCGACAGAGCTCGCCCGGAGACTGCACGCGCGGCCGGTTTTCGTCCGCACCTCGTGGCCCTCTCTGCTGCGGGATCTGGATGGAGGCGAGTTCGACCTGGCCGTCGGCGGGATCTCCGTTACAGCAGCTCGCGATGCCGCCGCGGCGTTCTCGATGCCCTACGCCTCTGGAGGCAAGACGATCATCTCCCGCTGTCGAGATGCCGCGCGCTACAGCGGGCTGGCTGCCGTGGACCGACCCGGGGTGCGCCTGATCGTCAATCCCGGTGGAACGAACGAGCAGTACGTGCGTGCGAACGTGCACCGGGCGCACGTCCGTCGGTATGCCGACAACCGGACGATCTTCGACGAGATCAGCGCAGAGCGGGCCGACGTCATGATCACCGATGACGTCGAAGTCGAGCTGCAGACGCGCCGCCACTCCGATTTGTGTCGCGCGTATCCCGGCACCCTCACCCACGCTGACAAGGCAATTCTCCTGCGGCGGGATCCGGAGCTGCTGAAGGCGGTCAATGGTTGGCTGACCGAGGTCGTCGCGCGCGGGGAGCCGGCGCGCCTCTTGCAGCGCTATCTGGACCGTGCCAGCCCGTGAGCCAAAGGCGCCCATGTCGAACCAACGCATGACGCGCAACTTCAATTGCCAGAGCGCGGAACGGTGTTTGCTACTTATGACAAGAGTTGGATAACGTATCCTCGAGCTGAACAGCGTTGTTGGTCTCACATTCCGGTTGTCACCCATGCAACCCACTCGTTCCGAACCAGGTGCGGGCTCGCCGGTAGGCACGCCGGGTAGCTCCGACACCCCGCCGGCTGACGTGACCCAAGACGAGGCTGCGGCGGCAGGCGGCGCCGACCGGTTGATCCATTTTACGCATGAGATCGACGGACATCTCTATGCCGGGTGGTATCACCGCCTGGCCGGGTCGCGCGTAGAAGTCTTTACACGCACGCGGCGCGGCATGGCAACTCTTGGAAAAGCTTCAATCGAGGAAGAAGCCCGGCGGCTGTTGGAAGAACTCGTGCGCCGGGATCGTAGCCCGGACGTGCTGAGCCGCGAGGAGATGAAGCCCCCGCGAAAGGATAAGTGAGCAAGCGGGAAAGCCTGAGCGGGAACGCAGCAGTCAGGCGCCGCGTAGCAGCTGGGCAACGTTGCGGAAGGATCGGGCGACCGCGACGTCCTCTGCCGTAGCCTTGTCGCCGTTGCGCAGTCTGGTCGCCACGCCAGCAGCGAGCAGCCGTTTCACGAGCGCGGCATCGCCGTTACGGCTCGCGATAATGAGCGCTGTGTCGCCGAAACCGTTTTGAGCGTCCTTGTCGGCGTGCATGCCCAGAAGCTTGTCGACGATCGGCACACTGCCTGCGCTCGTCGCGAGCAGCAGAGGCGTATCCCCCTTGGAAGTCCGCGCATCGACGCGCACCCCTTTAGCGGCCAGAAAATCGACGACAGCGGCCGCCCCGGTACCACACGCAACCGCGAAGGGCGTCAGACCGGCCAGATCCGGGTGATCGACCTTTGCGCCCCGCTGCACGAGAAGCTGCACCGCTTCCAGCCGGCCCGCTCGAGCCGCGTACCAGAGCGCGGTGCGTCCCGCCTTGTCCTCGATGTCGAGGCCCCCACCGGCTTCTAGGAGTTGCCGAGTCAAATCCACGTCCGACGTCTGCGCAATCAGCATCAGCGCAGTCGTACCGTGCACGTCCTGCGCGGACGCTTGCGCGTGAGCCGCAATTAGGTCGCGCACGATCGCCGTGCGGGCGAATTTGGCCGCGACGATCAGCGCGGGGGTGGAATCCTTGGCGTGATCGTTCGCCGAGATCCCGTGTGCCAGTAGGGTTTTCACTACATTGTCGTGCCCAGCGCGAATGGCGGCCAGCAACGGCGAGTCGCCATGATGGTCGGCTTTCCCGCCATGAGCTCCAGCCGTCAACAGCACCTCGACGGCGCGCGGCGCATCGGAGAGGGCGGCAACCGTGAGTACCGGCGTCCCGTCTGGGGTGGCGGCATTGGGATCGGCGCCGCGGGTGAGCACGGCTTCAAGCAGCGAAGTAGAGTTGCGGGAGGCGGCCACCGCAACGTCCGGCCAATTGGCGTACAGATCCTTATGCGCGCCCGCAGGACGCAGAACCGACGTGAGCGTGTAAGTTGGCGCCACGTTGCGGTGCAGACCGACGGCGCCACCAGCCCGCAAGCGCGTAGCAATGGCGGCAGCGCCGGGACCCGAGGTTTCGGCGAAATCGAGCGCTGACCAATCCTGGGCGTTGCGCAGAGCGACGCTCGCGCCCGCCTTGAGGAGCCGCTCCACGACGCCCAGATCGCCTCCGATCACAGCCTGCATCAGAGCTGTATTGCCGACGTGATCCGCGGCATCCACTTTGGCGGCGGCTTTCAACAAAGCATCGACGCTCGCGACGCTGCCGCCGCGGGCGGCGAGCATGAGAGCGGTAGTGCCGAAGGAATCGGCGGCATCAACCGGGGCGCCGCGCTTGACCAGGAGAGCGACGGCATCCGCTTTCCCCGCGCGTGCGGCGCGGGCGAGCGCCCCGCGGCCAAATTCATCGCGTGAGTCGATCAATGTGCGATCAGAGAAGGCGTTCACCCTCTCGAGCTCGCCTTGCTCCGCCGCCAGCCAGAAGGCCTCACGCTTGGCGGCCGGATCGGTGAGATCCTTCTCGGGATGAAATCCAACCGCCAGGCCCTCACGGGCCCCGGTCTGGGCTGCGGGCGTGTAGCCAAGCTCGCGCGCGCGCTTCAGCCAGCGTTGCGCCCCCTCGGTATCCGGCGGCTCGGAGCTCGCAAGCAGGTTGGCAAGACTGAACGCGGCCTGCGCGCTGCCCTGCGCGGCCGATTTCTCGAGCCAGGTGCGCGCTTGGGTTGCGTCGCGCGCCGCGATAAGCCCGTTCAGATAGAGGACCGCGAGCAGGTACTGAGCCTCGGCATTACCGGAGGCTGCGAGCCGCTGCAGCTCGGTGGCGGCACTGCTGAAGTTCTTGACGCGGATGGCGGACTTTGCCGCATCGAGCGGGTCCGTCTTCTGCACTACCGGGCCGGTCTTCTCCGCCGCGGATACGACGCTCGTCGCGAGCCAGGCAAGCATCGTCAGCGCGAGGACACGGCCTGCCGGCACGCGCTCACGCCGTTCCATGTTTCGTCTCGACGTGAATGCCCACGCGGCGCAGAAAGTCGGACGGCAGCACGCCCCCGGCATTCACGATCACCGCGTCATTGCGGATATTGGTGACCTCGCCACCGTTGTCGATCGCCACCGATTCCGCGTCGATCTGCTTCACTTTCGATTTCAACATGACTTTCAGAATCCCGGCATCCTCGGCGGCCTTGACGCGCGTACGATTGCGCGGCTTGGCGCGATCGAAAGCTTCGCCGCGATACGAGAGCACCACACTCGGGGCTCCGGCTTCCGCCACGCTGGCCGCGGCTTCCAGCGCGCTGTCACCGCCGCCGACGACCAGCACATGCAGCCCCTTGTATTGCTCCGGGTCGATCAGACGATACACGACTTTCGGCAATTCCTCTCCCGGAACCCCGAGCTTGCGCGGAGTGCCCCGCCGACCGATCGTCAGCAACACGGTGTGGGTTGCGTGCTCGCCGCCGGTCGTCTTCACGATGAAGCCGTCACCGTCGCGTGCGATGTCCTCGACGCGTTCCTTGTATTTGATCTCGAGGCCGGTCTTGCGCTCGACGCCGGCCCAGAACGCGAGCAGCGTCTCCTTCTGCGTCTCGCGGAAGTTGATCTTGCCGATGAGCGGCACGGTCGCGGGCGCCGTCATCACCAGCTTGCCGCGCGGATACTGGAATACCGCCCCGCCGAGCGACTCCTGCTCGATCGTGAGAAAGCGCATGCGCTTGGACATCGCGGTGAGGGAGGCTGCAAAGCCCGCAGGACCTGCACCGACGATCAGCAGATCGAGCCGCTTGCCGTCTCTGGGACGCGCGCCGTAGATCGCTTCCACGGCCTGCCGGCCCTGCTCCAGGGCGTTGCGGATGAGGCCCATGCCGCCGAGCTCTCCGGCGATGAAGATTCCCGGCACGCTCGTCTCGAAGCGCGGGCTCAGGATCGGAATCTCCACGCCGCGCCGCTCGCTCCCGAACACGAGCGTAATCGCATCCACGGGGCATACGTCCTTGCACGCGCCGTGACCGATGCAACTGGCGGGGTCCACCAACTCGGCACGCCCGCCAACGATGCCGAGCACGGTATGTTTCGGGAACTCGGGACAGGCCTTCACGCAGTTCGAGCATCCGATGCAGCGCATCGGGTCGATGATCGGGTGCAGAGACGCCGACTCGGTGAGTCCGGCCGCGCGCGTCTCCTCGTGCACTTCGATGCTGATCTTCTCAAGCCGTCGGCGCCGGCGCATCCACCAGACGAGGACGAGGAACGAGGGCAGTCCGTAGAAGAGGTAGGTAAGAGAGTTCATCCGACACTTCAGCAACCGTCGCCGATTGCCAACAAGATTGGAGTTGCCGCTCGCAGTGCTAATGTACGCGCGGGATTTAACGAGCCCAGGCAGACTAACTCTGT
>VBNY01000039.1 GCA_005877705.1 Gammaproteobacteria bacterium | reverse complement strand
CAGAGGCGGCTCGAACCCCAGGCGCGCCGTGAGCTCCGTGCGCGCTGCATCGCTGTCGAGGCGTTCGCCATGCGAAGTGATGATGCTGAGGTGGGGACCGTCGGCGGTCACCTGCATGCCACCTGCGCCCAGCGGGCCCTGCAGCGCCACCTGCGAGCGAGCACCGTCCTGCACCCAGCGCAAGCGGGCATTGAAGCCCTCCGCCCCTGAGGCGACGGCGACACGACCCTTGAGCTCGAAGCGATCGCGCGCTTGCAGCTGCGGGCGCCTCACATCCCATGATTGAGCGGACGGCGGCTGCACCGGGGCGGTGCGGCAGCCGGCGAGCGCGGCTACCGCGAGAATCCACAGGAGCTTACTTCGCATCGGGCAGGAACCGCGCAAGCGTCGCCTTCAATGCGGCGGAGTCGGGCTCGCGAGCCAGTGCGGCAGCCCACACCTTGCGCGCCTGCTGGTGTTGGCCGCTCATCCAGAGCGCTTCGCCCCAATGCCCGGCGATCTCCGCGTCACGCCCCAACGTGTACGCGCGCTCGAGCACCGGTATCGCGCCCTTCGTGTCGCCCTGACGGAAGCGAACCCAACCGAGGCTGTCGAGGGCCGCCGGATTGTCGGGCATCGTCACGAGCGCCCGCCGGATCAGGGATTCGGCCCGCGACAGCTGCAGGCCGTGATCGGCAAGCGTGTAGCCCAGGGCATTCAACAGCACCGGATCGTCGGGCCGCTCGACGAGCAGTTGGTCGAGCACCTCGGCGGACTCGTGTACGTGCCCGGCCTGCTCGAGGATGACGGCGCGGTCGTATTGGATCGAAGGATGCTGCGGATGCCGCTCGAGCGCGGTGCTGAGCAGTGCGAGCCCGGTTTCCGCTTCCCCGTGATCCGCCAGCAGCCGCGCCTTGGCGAGCGTCAGCTCGAACTCACTCTCCGGGTGCTCGGCGGCATAGTCATCGAGCAGAGTGAGGGCCTCCGTGCGATTGCTGCGTGCGAGAAGGAGCGAAGCCGCGCGCGAGCGCGCCGGCAGCGCCACGGACGAGTCGGCGAGCCTGCGGTAACCCGCCAGCGCGGCATCGGTATCTCCGTCGCGCGCGGCTATGTCGGCGAGGTAGAGCAGTGCGGCGTCGTTGGCCTCACCGCGCGCAGCCAGCTCCGCAAAGCGTTGTTGGGCCTCTTTCATGTCGCCGGCGTGAAACGCGAGCAGTGCCAGCCGCCGGTCAATCTCGGCCGGCGATGCGTCCGTCGTGCGCAGATGCTCCAGCTCCTGATGCGCGTCCTCGACCCGATCGAGCGCAGTCAGGATCTCGGCGAGCTCGAACGCGCCGCGCACGGCATCGTCGCGTCGCGCCTCGGTCGCGGTCGCAATAGCTTTCGCGGGATCCCCGCGCACGACGTAGGAGCGCGCCAGCACGCGTTTGGCCGCGAAGTCGCTTGGATTGCGCTCCAGGGCCAGCTGCGCATAACGCTGTGCGCGCTGCGCATCGTAACCATCCAGGGCCAGCTCCCCCAGCAGCGACAGCACCTCCGGTGAGACCGAAGCCAGCTCGAACGCTCCGCTCATCGCCGCCAACACGGCCGGAGCGTCGGATTGCTCCAGCAGCAGCGCCGTGAGCTCGGTCAGGTTGGCAGCGGGCCGGCCGGCCTTCCCGACCTCGCGCAGCTTACGGGGCTCACGCGCCTTGCCCGGCTCGGGGGTCTGTTCAGGCTCGCTGGGCTTGGCCTGCTCGCGCGCCTGCACGCGCCAGAAGTCCGCGATCGCGGCGCGTGCATCGGCAAGCCGGTACAGCTTGAGCGCAACGGCCGCATACAGCGCGTCCGCCTGGCCATCGCCGGGCGCCAGCGAGCGCCAGCGGCTCACCGATTGCCAGGCAGCCGGCAGATGCTCGCAGGCGAGCGCCACTTCGCTCGCCCGACGGGCGAGCGGCGCAGCCCCGACGGCGGCGGCCCGCGCATAGCTTTCGGCCGCCGCCTTGCAATCGCCGCGTTCGAGCGCAATCTCGGCTACCACGGTCAACGCGGCGGGATCGCCGCCGGCCGGCCGCTCCTGCGGCGAGCGCAAGCTCGCGCACCCGGCCGCCAGGGACAGGCACAGCAGGGCTGACGCCCAGGGGATCTTGCGAGTACTGCGGGGCACGTGGGTCATTCTACAATGCCGCGCCCGGAGCACCCTGACACGTATGAAGGAATCCATCCGCAAGCGGCTAGAGAAGATGTCCGATCGCTTCGAGGAGGTCGGCCGGCTGCTCGCGACCGCCGAAGTGTCGGGCGGCTCCCAGCAATTTCGGGACCTGTCCGTGGAATATGCCCGTCTGCAGCCGCTCGCGCAGCGCTATCGTGGCTATCACGAACTCGAGCGCGATCTGGCGGCCGCCCGGGAAATGCTCGCCGATCCCGATGCCGGCATGCGCTCGCTCGGCTCCGAAGAAGTGGCGCGCGTACAGGGCGAAATCGAATCCGCCGAGGCGCAACTGCGCAAGCTGCTGTTGCCGAGCGATCCGCGCGATGACAAGAACATCTTCCTCGAGGTGCGCGCCGGCACCGGCGGCGATGAGGCGGCCATCTTCGCCGGCGAGCTGTTGCGGATGTACGCGCGCTACGCCGAATCCAAGGGGCTCGCGGTCGAGGTGCTGAGCGAGAGCCCCGGCGAGCACGGCGGATACAAGGAGATCATCAGCCGCATCGCCGGTCGCGGCGCCTTCTCGCGCCTGAAGTTCGAATCGGGAGCGCATCGCGTGCAGCGGGTGCCGGCCACCGAGGCTCAAGGACGCATTCACACCTCGGCGTGCACGGTGGCGATTCTTCCGGAGCTGGACGAAGTGGAGGATATCGAGCTCAACCCGGCGGAGCTGCGCATCGACACTTACCGCTCCTCGGGAGCGGGCGGTCAGCACGTCAACAAGACGGACTCCGCCGTGCGCATCACTCACTTGCCGAGCGGTATTGTCGTGGAGTGCCAGGACGAGCGCTCGCAGCACAAGAACCGGTCACGCGCGCTGGCGCTGTTGAAGGCGCGGCTGCTGGCAGCCGCAGAGGAGAAGCAGCAGAGTGCGCAGGCGCAGTCGCGTCGCCTGCAGGTCGGCAGCGGTGACCGCTCCGAACGCATCCGCACGTACAATTTCCCCCAGGGCCGCGTCACCGACCATCGCATCAACCTGACGCTCTACAAGCTGGACAAGATCATGGACGGCCAACTCGACGAGTTGCTCGATGCCCTGCAGCAGGAGTACCAGGCCGAGCTGCTGGCCGCGGAGGAGTGATGGAGCGCACACCGGGCCTGGTGGTGGACAGCGTCACCGGCGTGGACGTTTCTCTGCCGGTGGCGGGACCGGGGGGGCGCGCGTTCGCCTTTCTGATCGACTGGCACGTGCGCGCGATCGTCTGCATCGCTTGGTATGTCCTGGCGGCACTCGTTTACAACCGCCGCTGGAGCCTCGCCACTCCCTTGAATCCGGACACCACATGGTTCGTGTTCGTGGTGGCGCCTGCCGCCGCAATCTTTTTTCTCTACCACTTCGTCCTCGAGGTCGCCATGCATGGCCGCACGCCGGGCAAGCGCATGGCGGGCGTGCACATCGTCACGCGGGACGGAGCGCCACCCAGCGTGGGAGCGCTGCTTACACGCAACGTGTTTCGTCTCGTCGACAGCCTGCCGCTGTTCTATGGCGTAGGTCTCGTGATGACCATGCTGACGAGCGACCATGTGCGCGTGGGCGACGTCGCCGCGGGGACACTGCTCGTCTATGACCACGCCGATGTCACGCTCCTCGACCGCATGAACGCGGACTCTTGGGGCGGGAAGCTCGATGCGGCTGCAGCCGAAGTCGTGCACGAGCTGCTGCGGCGCTGGTCCTCATTGGACGTGGATGCGCGACGCCGTCTGGCGCGCGAAGTGCTCGTCCGCTGCGGCCACGAAACTACGGGCGGCTCCGCAGCGAGCGCGCTTGCGGATGACGAGTCCTTGCGCAGCCGCCTGGAGCAGCTGGTGCGCGGCGGGACGCCGTGAACGGATCGGCTCGGGATCAGGCCCTGCGGGCCAGTCTGCTGCAGCGCTCGGAGCTGTGGCGGGCGGCGACCGCCCGCGCGCGCCGCCTCGCCCACGGACGCAGCGCAGATGCCGCCGACGCCGCGCAGATGGCGGACGACTACCGCCTGTTGGCTCACGATCTCGCGCGCGTCCGCAGGCTCATGCCCGGCAGCCGAACTCGGGAGTACCTCGAGGCTGCCTACGCGCGTGCGCACGCCACGCTGTACCGCGGTGCGTGGCACCCTGGTTACGCCCTGCTCAATCTGTTCCGCGATGAGATCCCGCAGGTGGTGAGCGGGCTCAGGTTTCACATCCTGTGGGCATCGGTCATCTTCGTTCTGACGGTGCTGGCCGGGTATTGGCTCGTGCACACCTACCCGGACCTCATTGGCCTGTTTGCATCCCCGGATCTGGTGACGACGGTCGAGCGCGGGCAGCTGTGGACCGAAGGACTGCTGAATGTCGTGCCCTCCTCCGTGCTGTCGCTGCAGATTCTGACCAACAACATCGTCGTCAGCCTGTTCGCCTACTGCGCGGGTTTCCTGTTCGGACTCGGTACGCTGTACATCCTCGGGCTCAACGGTCTCATGTTGGGTGCGATCTTCGCCTTCACGAGCCTCCACGGGCTCGGCGATGAGCTGCTGCGGTTCATCGTGGCGCAGGCCCTCATCCGTCCGACCCGTGCCAGTCGCATGGAATCATTCCGCATCGCCGCCATGCGCTCGGGAAAGCTGCTGCTCGCCTGTGTGCTGCTGCTCGTCGGATCGGGAATCATCGAAGGGTACGTCTCGCCAAGCCCGGATTTTCCGCTGTGGACGCGTCTGGTCATCGGAGGGGGCTATTGGCTCTTCATGGTTGCGCTGCTGCGCGGCTGGTTGTTTCGCCGCCATGCGGGGTCATACGCGTCGCGAGCGGCGCAGCGCCTCATACTCCGCGAGGACCGCCTGCTCGAGTAGCTCCGCACGCGCGGCAATCACGGGTGCGCCCAGGCGTCTCAACAACAGACGTTGCGCGCTGGCACGCGCCTCGTGCTCTTGAGCCGCGAGCGCGACCCATGGGTCGCTCCAGTCGCGTGCCTCGCGCCGCGCGAGCTCGGCGATTTCGCCGCTTTGGACCCCGGCTACGACGACGAGATGCGGCGGCGATAACAGCCGCACGGCGCGCGCCAGCTGGTCAGCCACGTTGGCGTCGTCCAGATCCGTCAGCATGACGACGAGGCTGCGATGCCTGAGCATTGCGCGAATACGGACCGCGGCGGCGGTCGGATCGGACTCGGCAGGACGCACGCACACCTGCTCGAGTGTGCGCCGCAGGCGGGTAACGGCCGGCAGACCGCGGCCCGGGGGGCACGCCACCAGCGGCTGGTCCGAGAACACCAACAATCCGATGCGATCGTCGTTCGGGGTCACCAATTCGGCGAACCGCGCGGCCACATTGGCATACATCCCGAACCGATCGAGCCGTCCGACTCGCACGCGACTGAAGCGTCCGGCGTCGATCGCCACCAGGATATCCAGATGTTGGTCCTCGCTGAACTCGCGCGTGACGAGCTCGCGCGCACGTGCAGTCGCCTTCCAGTCGATGCGCGCCAGCGGATCGCCGTACAGGTAGCCGCGTAGCTGGTGCAGTTCCGAGCCCGCACCCATCACCCGGCGCGAGCGCGCGCCGGCGGGGTTCCCGCGCGGCGCCCGTCGCCTGCTACGCAGTGTGTCGGGAGCGATCACGATCTGCCCCAACGGGTGCAGCTCCTTCGACCACCAGGCGAGACCCAACGGACCGAGCACGCGCGCGGCAAGCGCCGGCCATGACTGCGGCCCGAGGTGAATCGGCACCAGCGCGACCGAGTCCCGGACGCTGCCGCGAGCGGGCACTGTTACCCGGCGCACGCGCGTCTGTGGCTCGAAACCTGCCGGCACAACTGGCGCGTATTCCACGGTGAGCGCGCGGCGGGATTCATTACCAAACGCGAACGCCGCCGGCTGCTCGCGCCCGAGAAAGGCCCACGGTGCGGTCTCGATCCCAACAGTGAGCGGCGCTTTGCGCAGCAACGCCGCCTCGAACGCCAGTCCGATCAGCAGCACACCCGCCGGTATACGCCAGAGCTCGGAAAAGCCGGGCTCGCTCGACCAGATCCCGGTGATCGCCAGCACGGCCGTCAGCAGGAGCAGAGCGAAGGCACGCTGAGCGAGATGCATGGCAAGTACTGCGCGCCGCGGCGGGTACCGCTCAGCGCGGAACGGGCGTTTCGGCGAGCAGCTTGCGCACGATCTCGATGTCGGTCGAGCCTTCGAGCGCAGCCTCGGGCGTCACCACCAGACGGTGGGCCATTACCCAGACCGACGCTGCCTTCACATCGTCGGGTGTTACGAAATCGCCGCCACGCAGGCCGGCTGTGATGCGCGCCGCCTTGACAAGAGCCAGCGCACCGCGCGTCGACAGGCCCAGCGACAGCCGCAGGTGCTCACGCGAAGCACGAGCGAGATCCAGCACGTACGCCATGAGCGCATCGGCAACGTGAATGCGTTCGGCTGCAGCGCGCGCGCGTTCGAGCAGCGAGCGCTCGAGAACCCCGACGCCGTCCATGACCGTCCCTGCCGCTGTCAGCATGCCGCCGTAGCGAGTCAGGATTTCTGTTTCTGCCTCACGTTCCGGGTAGTTCACATCGATCCGCAGCATGAACCGGTCCAGCTGCGACTCCGGTAGCGGATAGGTGCCTTCGAACTCGCGCGGATTCTGGGTGGCAAGCACGAGAAAGTCGGGCGGCAGCGGGAACACGTGGCGCTCCGCGCTCACCTGCCGTTCCTCCATCGCCTCGAGCAGCGCGGACTGCGTCTTAGGTCCTGCACGGTTGATCTCGTCAACCAACACCACGTCGGCGAACAGCGGCCCGGGCCGGAACACGAAACCGCGCTGCGACTCATCGAACACGTGCACGCCGATGATGTCGCTCGGCATGAGGTCCGGCGTGCCCTGGATTCGTTTGAACTCGCCTCCGAGCGAGCGCGCCAGTGTCTTGGCGAGCAGGGTCTTGCCGAGGCCGGGCACGCCTTGCACGAGCACGTGGCCGCGGGCGACGAGCGCGATCACCAGGGCGCGTATTGACGTTTCCGCGCCTACGACTACTCGGCCCAGCTCACGCGCGAGGCTGGATTCCAGTTGCTGCAGGGGTGCGTCGTGCGATCCGGCCATAGCTCAAATGGTTCGTGTCTGACTCAATGCCGCGGCTGGTCCAGGTGGCTGTCTATCCTGACAATCAGGTTATGCAGACGCGTGAGCGGCACGCGGCGCGCGGCGCATGCATCAGCGTACCACCCCTTGAGCTGCTGGAGGTCCGCGCGGGCGATCCGCGGGTGGCGCTCCAGGACCTCCCACGGCGGGGCCGACGTTTCACGACTCAGGGATGTCTGCTCGCCGATGCGCCGAAAGAAGTGCTCGAACATGCGGCGCGCACCCGCATCGGATCTCAGCACGCGCGCGAGAAATCTCCCGGTCGCGCGCACCAGCTCGGCCTCACGCGGCAGCGGCCCGCGCCTGACTGGCATCCGCAACCTCGTGGAGCCGAGCACCCACGCGAGCCACAGCCCGGCAAGTATGCCAACCGTGGCGTACAGACGGCGGTCACGGTAGAACTTCGCCGGATCGTACCCGGCCCCGAGTCCCTGGTGGGCGTCGTCAAACAGCACGACGCCCTTCGGGCCCACCGTCGTGCCCACGATGTTTGCCAGCAGGCGCGCGTTGTCTGCGAGCCCCAGCGCGCGGTTCGTGAACAGCGAGCCGAAGGTGCTCACGATGATTCGCCCGCTGCCCAGGGGCCGCGTCCACAACGCGCCTTCACCGGTCTCGCGCGAGTGCGCCAGTGACAGAACGAAGCCGTCGTAGGGAACCTGCACGGTCCAGGCCCGCCAGGGGTAATCCGACAGGCCCACGGCCTCGCGCACGCCCTCCAGGTAGGCATGCGGCCGATTCGGCACCAGTGCGCCGCGTTGCGCGCGCGCCAGCCCCCAGGCGGCCGCCGCCATGCGCGCCACCGGATCACTGACCCGGGTATCGCCGACCCTCTCGAACTGCAGACCGGTGAGCAGAGTCAGGTCCCCGGAAGCGAGCCCCCCGGGGGTAATGGCCCAGTCGGGGCTGTCGGCGAGAGCGGCCAGCACGAGCAGGGTGTTGCCGGCGCGAACCCAGCGCTCGAGCGGCCGGAATTCCTCGGTCCTGAAGCCCACCGACGCGGGCAAGGTCACGATCAGCAGGTTGCCCGCGGGCGCCAGGCCGGGTTGGTCGGCGAGCCGGTCGAAGCGGTTGCGCAGCGAGGCGGTGCGCGTGCGCTCCTGGTCGAGCCAGGACATTGCGGCGTGATAGCCGTTGCCGCGCCGCTCTTCGCTCGTGGGGCGGGGAATGTCGCGGCGTGCGTCGGCTGCGTTTTCGCTGCGCACGAAAATCGTGAGAAACAGAGCGAGCGCGCCCAGTGCGCACCCCAGAGTGATCAGCCGTTCTTTCATGAGCGGGCGCGCGCGCTCTGCAAGGCGGGTGCGCGCGCATCCACCCGCTCGAGCAACTCGCGGCCGCGCTCGACAGCCGCGTCGATGTTGTCGGGCGAGATCTCGCGATCCGAGAACCGCACGAGCTCGGCCGCCAGTGCCAGCTGCTCGAGGCGCGTGCGATCCGTCTCATCCGCCAACCGGGCGGCCCCGGCGAGCTCGCGCACAGTGAGTGCGCTCGCGGGCGGCAGGCGATTCTGCTCGGTGAGGCGCGCCGCGAGCAGTTCCAGAAGCCGGCGCGGCCGCTGGTACAAGGGCGCGCGCTCGACATCGCGCCAGCTCGAGCCGTCACGTCGCAACGGAGTGCGGTGCACGCCCTGAGCAGCGTGGCTCGAGCGCCGCGCAGCGAACACCCCGGCCGAGCGCAGCTCGTTCACGACGATGAGGCCAGCCAACATCACGAGTAGCGCCAGGGCCGCGTACGAGATGGTCTCTATTACAGCCTCCGAGAACCCGACATGCGCGATCAGACGAGCGAATCCGCCGTGTGCGTCGGCTTGCCCAGGCCGTCCGAAGACATCGCGCAGCCACGCTTTGCAGCGCGTCCACCACCCGGGGGGCTCGTGGGCGCCCTGGTCGAGGTCTGACAGAATCGCCGTCAGGCGCTCGACCCGCGGCGTACGCACGCTCGGGTGCGCCGCCAGCTCACGGGCGACGAGCACGCGCAGCTCCTGCAGACCGCCCGCCGAGAGGTCATTGTCAGGTTGCCGCCAGCTGCGCGGCAGCCAGGCCGACCAGTCGGCCTTATCGAGGCGGCGCGCCAGATCGGGGCAACGCGTCGCGATGCGCTCGTAGCCGATGTCGACGCCGGGATCGAGCTTGCGGACACAGGCGTCAATCGCGCTCAGCGCATCCTGTGCGGCCGCAGCGGGCGCCCACACCGGTACGCTCGCGCTCAGCAGTGCCGTCAACGCCCCGCAAGAGATGCAGCTTCGCCTGCGGAGGCGCGCGCGGCTGCTCATAGGTCACTCAGCCGACGAGCCAGCAAGCCGCCGCTGCAGATCGGTCCCTTCCCTGCGCACCTGCAGATCGCCGAGCACCGTCAGCATCACTGCACCCGCGAACGGGACGGCGGCGGCGCCGCTGAGGGCGGTGGAGGAAACCGTCGCGACCGCCGTCATGACCGCGAGGTCCGGCGTTCCCAACACTAAAGTGACCAGCAGCACAATCACGGTAACCACGCTGCAGAATACTGCCGCGATTCCCAGCGCGACCGTATACACTGTCGCCACTCGCCACCAGTTTCCGGAAACCAGCCGCAAGCTGTAGCCGATGGATCCGACTGCGCTCTGTCCGGCCAACACCAGCGCGGGCCACGCGAACAGCGCGATCGACAGATAGGCCAGGGAAACGGCGGCGAGCACCAGTCCCCACAGCCAGTATGCGTCAGGCACCAAGGCAAGTGGCGCCAACAGCACGGCGCCGGGCAGGAAGAGCAGCACGGATCCCGGCAGCCGTCGTAGTGCCTCCACCAACTCCGCTCCAGTGGCTGCGGCGCGCCCCTGCGCGATGCTTCTCTGCCGCAGGAGCATTGCGGTCATCAGCCACAGGGCGCCGAGCGTGCCCAGGGCTTCCAGCAGCCACCATGCGGGGGTTTCCTGGCCGAGCTGAGCCGGCGCACGCGCGGTTACCAGGTTGAAAATATTCGGCAGCTGTTCCACTACCACCGTGAGCAGGCCATACGGCAGGCACTTGACCACAGTGACCCGAAAAATCCGCACCGCCAGATCGAGAGCCTCCCCGACCGATTGCGGGCGCACGGGTGGATACAAACCGTCCGACATCCGCGAATATTACCGCGATGCGTAGCATCCTCCCCGCAAGACTTGACGCGCTCCTGGCGCTAGGCGCTCGGCGTCTGCGGCGCTCCTGCGCAGGAGGTGGCACGCCGGACCTCGATGCGGAGCTGCTGCTCGCCCACGCGCTCGGCACGAGCCGCGCACGGTTGCGCTCTCACCCGGAGGAAACGCCGGATGCAATCCGGTCGCGCCGTTACGCCGAGTTGATCGAGCGGCGCGCCGGGGGCGAGCCTCTCGCGTACATCGTCGGTTACAAGGATTTCTGGTCGCTGCGGTTATCGGTCACGCCGGCTGTGCTGGTACCGAGGCCTGAAACTGAGCTGCTGGTCGAACGTGCGCTCGCGCTGCGCGCAGAGTCGTTTGCCGTCGTCGCGGACCTCGGAACGGGCTGCGGCGCCATCGCGCTGGCCCTCGCGAGCGAACAGCCAGGGTGGCGGGTTGTGGCGACGGACGTGTCGCAGGACGCGCTCGCCGTGGCGCGTGCCAACGCTGCGGCGCTCCGCCTCGGAAGCGTCGAATTCCTCCACGGAAGCTGGTTCGCGCCGCTCCCCGGACGCACATTCGACCTCATCTTGAGCAATCCTCCGTACGTTGCAGAGGACGATCGCGCTTTGCAGGATCCTGCTGTGAAGCATGAGCCGCGGACTGCGCTGACGCCCGGCGCGGATGCGATGGCCTGCCTGCGCGCGATCATCTATTCTGCGACCCCGCATCTGGAGCATCACGGCTGGCTGCTCCTCGAGCACGGTGCAACTCAAGGGCCAGAAGTGGCACACGAGCTTGTCGGGCGCGGCTTCCGTCACGTACGCTCGCATCCGGACCTCGCCGGGCGTTTACGCATGACCGAAGGACAGCGGCAATGATCAGATTCGAGACTTCACACGGCCCGTTCACGGTCGAGCTGTTCCCCAAGGAAGCGCCGGCGACGACGGCTTCATGATCCAGGGGGGCGGCTTCGACGCGGCCATGAACCGCAAGGCCACGCACGAGCCGATCAAGAACGAGGCGGGCAACGGGCTCAAGAACACCACCGGCACGCTGGCCATGGCCCGCACCTCCGACCCCGACAGCGCCACCTCGCAGTTCTTCGTCAATCTGTCCGATAACGACTTCCTCGACCACGGCCCGCGAGACTACGGCTACGCCGTTTTCGGTCGCGTGACCGACGGCATGGACGTCATCGACAAGATCGCTCGCGTCAGCACCGGAAAGCGCAGCGGCTACCAGGACGCACCGCTCGAGGACGTCGTGATCGTCTCTGCGCGGCGCGTCGAGGCGGCGTAAAGCGCGCGTTACGCGCTCCCGTCGCCGGTAGCAATCACGGGACTTGCGGGCGCCGTGAATCGCATCTGCCGCACCGGCTTGCGTGCCCCTGCGCCCCCCTGCCGAGCGCAGGGTGGGAGCATCGCCGGGCGACTGCTGAAGTGGTTTGCCTTGGCGGTCTTCGCCTGGCTGCTGCTGACAACCGTGTCGGTGCTGCTGCTGCGCTGGGTGCGCCCGCCGACGAGCGCCTTCATGCTGGAGGCGCGCATGGAGTCGCTCGTCGCCGGGGATTCCTCCTACCGGACCGATTTCGAGTGGGTCGCTCTCGAGCAGATGTCCGCGCATGCGGCCATTGCCGTCATCGCCTCGGAGGATCAGCAGTTCCCGTTCCACGCCGGCTTCGACTTCAACTCGATCCGCGAGGCCGTGCGCGCCAGCGAGCAGGGCAAGCGTCTGCGCGGCGCCAGCACGATCTCACAGCAGGTCGCGAAGAACCTGTTCCTGTGGTCGCAGCGCAGTTTTGCGCGCAAGGCTCTGGAGGCGTACTTCACCGTGCTGATCGAGGCGCTGTGGCCCAAGGAGCGTATCCTCGAGACCTATCTCAACATCGCGCAATTCGGTAACGGCGTGTATGGGGTCGAGGCGGCGGCACGCCGCTTCTATCACAAGCCGGCGAGCCGGCTGAGCTCGCACGATGCGGCGCTGCTCGCGGCCGTCCTGCCCAACCCCGTGCGTTTGCGGGTGGACAGACCTTCCCGCTATGTGCTCGCGCGCTGCGACTGGATCCTCGGGCAGATGCGCGAGCTCGGCGGAGCCGCGTACCTGCAGGCGCTGCAGAACGAGCCGAGGTGAAGTGTGAGCGAGTCCTGGTTGTATAATCGCAGGCACATGCTTTGCGTGCCGCAATGGACCAAAGGGGTCTGACTACAACATCATGGCCGAGCGCGACTTGACCCCCGCCGACTGGCGGGGTTATGCCCAAGCGCAGTTCCCGCCCGGGAGCTGGAGCTTGGACGACGATGTCCTGCGGGCGATCGCCGCGGGCCCGCCGATTGACCTGATCACGCGCGAGCGTTACCAGGACTTCATGATTTCATTCGATTGGCGGCTGCCGCGGGGCGGCAGCTCGGGGGTGCTCTATCGTGTCGGCGAGGACGCGGAGCAGGCGTGGCAGTCCGGCCCGGAGATGCAGCTTCTCGATGACGAGCACCATCAGGAGGGCGCCAACGCATTGACCTCCTGCGGTGCGCTGTACGGCCTGATTGCGCCCTGGCACGACCAGCGCAACATTGCGAACACGTACCACAGCGCGCGGCTCATTGTCCGTGGCTCGCGGATCGAGCAGTGGATCGATGACCGTCAGGTGCTGGGCTACGACCTCGCGAGCACCGAGCTGCAGGAGCGGATCGCGCGCAGCAAGTTCAGGGAATACCCGCAGTTCGCCCGCCTGGCGGAGGGCCACATCGCGCTCCAGCATCAAGGCACCGAAGCGTGGTTCCGCAGAATCCGCGTCGAGACGTTCTGAAGTCCCTTGGCGCCGGCGCGGCGCTCAAGCCGCCCCGCGAGCCGCGAATCGCACCGGTGACCATCAGGTGGCCGTGGCCTCGTAGCCGAGGTTGGGCGACAGCCACTTCTCCATCTCCTCCAGCGCAACACCGTTGCGCCGTGCGTAATCCTGCACCTGGTCGCGGTCGATCTTGCCGACAGCGAAGTAGTGGGCGTCCGGATGCGCGAGGTACCAGCCGCTGACGGCAGCCGTCGGATACATCGCGTACGACTCCGTAAGGCTTGGCCTTTTCCCGGTGGTCCGGGCAGGCGGGATAACCCGGCGCCGGGCGGATACCGCGATATTCCTCCTGGATGAGCTGCTGGTTGGTCAGTGCTTCGCGCGGCGCGTAACCCCACAATTCACGCCGCACACGCTCGTGAAAGTGCTCGGCGCCGGCTTCCGCGAGACGATCAGCGAGCGCCTTGAGCATGATGCTCGAGTAGTCGTCATGCGCACGCTCGAAGCGGGCGACGTGCTCCTCGATGCCGATTCCCGCCGTCACGGCGAACGCCCCGAGGTAGTCGCGCACCCCGCTGGACTTGGGCGCGACGTAGTCGGCGAGGCACTCGTGCGGTTGCCCGGCAGCCTTGCCCTTCTGCTGGCGCAGGAACGAGACTGTTAGGACGGCCGTGGCGCGCTGCTCATCGGCGTAGACCTCCACGTCATCGCCGAGCGAATTTGCGGGGAACAGGCCCACTACCGCGCGCACCTTGAGCCAGCGCTCGCCGATCAATTGCTTCAGCATGCGCCGTGCGTCGGCGTACAGGTTGCTCGCCGCCTCGCCCACTCTCGAGTCGCTGAGGACTTCCGGGAACTTACCGGTGAACTCCCAGGCGTTGAAGAACGGCATCCAGTCGATGTAGCCGAGCAGCTCGCGCAAAGGATAATCGTCGAAGCGGTGAATGCCCGGAACCCGCGGCGGCGTCGGCGTATGCGCCGCCCAGTCGATTCTGCGCCGGTTGGCGCGCGCCTGCGCGAGGCCGAGCTCAGGCCCCTTGAGCTTCTTGCCGGCGTGTTGCTCGCGGCGGCGCTCGTGGTCCTCGTTCACCTTGGCCATGAAAGCGGCGCGCTGCGACGGCGTCGCGAGCGATTGGCACACACCTACCGAGCGCGACGCGTCCTTGACGTACACCACCCC
>VBNY01000038.1 GCA_005877705.1 Gammaproteobacteria bacterium | reverse complement strand
CACCCGCATCGATCTGCTCAACTGGCTGCGGCGGCGGCTGTGAATCTAAAAGGCGAGGTCGAATGAGTGACGAGGCCCGCGAGCAGCGCTTCGCAACGCGCGTCATCCACGGCGGGCAGCGTCCCGATCCGCTCACCGGGGCGGTGATGCCGCCGATCTACGCGACTTCGACCTACGTGCAATCGAGCCCCGGCGTGCACCAGGGCTACGACTATTCGCGTACCCGCAATCCAACTCGAGACGCGCTGCAGGCGGCGCTCGCCAACCTCGAGAGCGGCGCGGCCGGGTTTGCGTTCGCCTCCGGGATGGCGGCCACCTCCACGGTGCTCGAGCTGCTCGACAGCGGCGCGCACATCATCGCCATGCATGACCTCTACGGGGGCACCTACCGGGTGCTGGAGAATGTCCGCAAGCGCTCCGCCGGGCACGATGTCTCGTTCGTCGATCTGACGAATCCGGCGGCGCTGCAAACCGCGCTCCGCTCCAACACGCGCATGGTGTGGGTGGAGACGCCGACCAACCCGCTGCTCAAGATCGTGGACTTGAGCGCGCTCGCCGCCATTGCCCGCCGGCACGGACTGCTCAGCGTGTGCGACAACACTTTCGCCACGCCATTCATCCAGCGGCCGCTCGAGCACGGCTTCGACATCGTCGTGCACTCGACCACGAAGTACCTCAACGGGCATTCGGACAGCATCGGCGGGGCGGCGGTGGTGCGCGCGGACGATGCGCTGCGGGAGCGGCTCGCATACCTGCAGAACGCGCTCGGCAGCGTGCCCGGACCGTTCGACTCGTTCCTGACGCTGCGCGGGATCAAGACGCTTGCGCTCAGGATGGAACGGCACTGCGGCAACGCGCTGGCGATCGCCGAGTTCCTGCAGAGTCATCCGCGCGTCGAGCGCGTCCACTACCCCGGGCTCGCGAGTCACCCGCAGCACGCGCTGGCAAAGCGGCAGATGAGCGGCGGCTACGGCGGCATCGTGACCGCGGTGCTGCGCGGCGGCCTCGATGATGCGCGGCGCGTGCTCGAGCGCTGTCATCTGTTTTCGCTCGCGGAAAGCCTCGGCGGAGTCGAAAGCCTCATCGAGCATCCCGGCCTGATGACGCACGCGTCTCTGCCGCCGGCAATGCGGGCAGCGCTCGGCATCGGCGATGGACTCATCAGACTGTCGGTGGGCGTGGAGGATGTGGACGATCTGATTGCCGAGCTGCGGCGCGCGTTGGCGTGAGACTCATGACCGGACCGCTCCCCGTCGTGCTCATTCCCGGCCTGCTCGCCACGGCGCAGCTCTACGGCGAGCAGATCCCGCAGCTCTGGCGCCTGGGCCCGGTAATCCTCGCCGATCACACTCGCGACGACAGCATGAGTGCGCTGGCGCGCAGCATCCTGGCATCCGCGCCCTCCCGCTTCGCTCTCGTCGGCCTTTCGATGGGTGGCTACATCTCCTTCGAGATCCTGCGCCAGGCACCCGAGCGGGTCGCAAAGCTCGCGCTGCTCGACACCAGCGCACGAGCGGATACTCCCGAGCAGACCGAGCAGCGCCGCGCCCAGATCGCCCTCGGCAGGGGCGGAAAGTTTGCCGAGATTGCCGATACGGTATTCCCCCGCTTCGTCCACCGCATGCACCGCGGCGACGAGCGGTTGCGCGCGCTCGTCCGGTCAATGGCTGAAGCGGTCGGGTTGGAGGCATTCGTTCGCCAGCAGACGGCGATCATGGGGCGCCCCGATTCACGTCCGAGTCTCGGTGCGATCCGCTGCCCGACGCTCGTGTTGGTTGGGGATGGCGATGAGCTGACCCCGCCGGAGCGCGCGGCTGAGATCGCGGACGGCATTCGCGGGGCCCGTCTCGTGACGGTGCCTGAGAGCGGACACCTGTCCACGCTCGAGCAGCCGCGCCACGTCGGCCAAGCGCTGCTGGAGTTGCTGCAAGCTTGAGTGCGTGAACCGAGCCGCTTGCGGTCAGGATCGCTACGGAGTCGGTTCAGGGGCCACGGGCGCGGTGCGCAGTCCGGCGGCGCGCCAGCCCTCGACACCGTCCGCAAACCAGTAGACGTTGCGGTAGCCGTAACGGATCGCGCGTTTGGCGGCGTTCCAGCTCAACCAACATTGCCGGTGGCAATAGACGACCAGCGGCCGTGCGAGGTCGTTTCCCGTGGCGGCCGCGAGGCGCCGCTGCAGAAAGCCATCCGTCGCTGGCGGGATTTTTCCGCGACCTGCTCCCGGGATCCAGATGCTGCCGGGAATGGCCCGATGCGGTAGCGGCAGCCACGGCGCTCCGGCTGCCAACCCATCCGGACGTCGCGGAGCGTTGGATACGTCCACGATGACGGCACGGCCGTCCTCGAGGAGCTGCCGCAGCTGCCGCGCGTGAATGACTGTGCCGCCCGCGAGGGTGGCGGGAACCGGGGAATCGATCGGGCCCGTCCAGTAGTCTCGTGGCTCCGCCGCCGCGATGGGATGGTGCGCGTCAGATGCTGCGCCGAGGGTGGGTAACCCGCCGAGCAAGCTCAGCGCCAGAGTCAATGCCGCCTTCAGGGCCTCCGGCAGCCGGCAAACAGCGGCCGGTTGGGCGTGCGCGGTAGCCGCGGCCCTCATAGGTGCGGGTCAGCTTCCGGGGATGTCGAAGCTGTGGTCGAAGGTGGCGTTGTCGCTGTCGCGCACGACGACTTGCATCCGGCCCTTCGCCTGCGGCACGAAGCCGAAGGTGATGACGGGGTCGGTGCTGAGCGAGATGTCCGAGTCAAGATGGAAGATCGCCCGGCCTTCATACGTCGCATCGATCGTGCGGATGAATCGCGCCCGAGTGTAATAACGCGTGATCTGGTCCATCTGCATGCCGTTGAAGTTGGGGTGCCGCACCATCAGTTGCGCCTGCACGGGCTTGCCCGTTGCGAACTCGCCGAGCAGGTGCAGCTTCATGCGTCCGACGTCGCGCAGCGCCGCCGCGTCATCCGGGCCCGCGGGCGCCGAGCAGCCGCCCGCCGCCTTGACGAACCTCGTGGCGACATAGAGCTGGCCATCCTCGGTCTCGGCGACGGCATGCATGTTGGTATATTGGTCCACCCGCACCCGTAGCTTGAGGCTGCGCGGGTCCGCCTGGGGTCCAAAGACGAAGTGGGCGGCAAGCGGGGAGGGGTTTGCGTCGATCACCAGGTACACGCCCTTGATCGGCTTGCCGCCCGTCATATCGAGGCTGACCGGCACGAGCGCCGCGTCCAACGCGCGCGCCGGTGCGTCGAGCCGGATGACACCCTGTGCCTGCTGCAGGTGCCGGCCGGGAAAGAGCGCCTGCTGCAGGTCCTTCCAGCGGCTGGCGCGCACGGCATCGTCGTCGTCGGCGCCCGCCGCCGAGCCGGCGCCCAGCGGCGCCACACACACGATGGCCGCCGCGAGCAGTAAACACTGTTTCACTCCCACTCGAGCTCCTTGAAGGCCTGAGTGATGTTGTGTCCGTGGTAGTCGTCGAAGAGTTTCCATTTACCGCGCTCAGATCGCCCAATCGTCTGCACCGTGGTGTCGATATCCATTCCGCCCGCGATTGCCTGCCGGGTCTCGCGCAGCAGAATATGCAGATAACGCTGCAGATCGCGCGCGCCGGAGGGCCAGTCTACGCTGCTCGGGCCGTGACCGGGTACGGCTCGCCTGGCCTGCAGGTCCTCGAGCGCGCTGAGCTCCTTGACCCACCCCTGGAGGCTGCCGTCAAGCGAGGGAATACGCTGCACGAACAGCAGGTCCGCGGGCAGCAGCGTTGCCGTCATGTGGTCGAGCACGCTGAGGTCGCAGTCGCTATGGGCGAGGCCGTGTGCCGTGAGCGCGAGCACTCTGCCGCCCAGATCGATCTCGGTACGGTCCTTGACCAACACAGTGGGCATGACCACCGGGCCGGCAGCGTCTTTACCCAGAATCTCCTCCAAGCGCTTGCGATAATACTCGCCCCTCACAGCGAGGGCGCGGGTCAGCCGCACGTGTCCGACGAATTGCGGGCGGTCCGCCTCGAAGGCCGCAGCGCCGAACACGTGATCCGGGTGGACGTGGGACATCACTACGTACCGTACCGGCAGCCTCGTGGCTTCACGAACGGTCGCACGCAACCGCTCGCCGTCAAGCCGGCTTCCGCCCGGATCGATGACGGCCACGGCGTCACGGCCGATAATGAAGCCGACATTGGCGATCGCGCCGCCATTGGTCAGCGTCGCATCCTGGTCTACGCCGCGGCGGATGTGGATGCCCGCTGCGACCTCATGCGTCGCGAACGGCCCCACAGATGTGTCGGTCCGGCGCGCAAGCGCGGCAGAGCAACACATGCACAGGCCGCCGATGAAGGCGTGCCGGCGGCTGACGCTCGAGTCCGCGGCCATGGCTCGTTCGAGTGTCGATCAGGCGCGCGCCAGACTCGCGCGCACCTCGCGGGCAGCGCGCATGCCGCTCTGAAGTGCTCCGGCCACTGTGCCCGCCTCCCCATCGGTGGCCGTGGCTTCGCCCGCGAAGAACAGTGTCTCCTCGAGTGGAGCGCCGAGGGTGCGCCGCGCTTCAATGTTGCCGACCGCCACATAGCTATAGGCGCCGCGGGCAAACGGATCGCGCTGCCAGTTGTGCAGGTAGGCAGCTTCGAGCTGCAGGTCCCCCGGCGGCAGACCCCCGAAAACCGACTCGAGGCTGTGCAGCGCCTGGCGGGTAATGTCCGAGTCCGAGGCATCCGACAGGCGTGCGGCCTTCGGCCCTCCGGCCCAGGCGTTCAGCAACGGCGCCTGCACGGGCCGGGCGGTCCAGAACGTCGGAAACGTCTGCCCGGGTGAGTGAAAGAACACGGCGTCGCGATAGCGTCCACCCTGCAACTGCTCCCAGAACGGGCCACGGAAGCGCAGGATCACCTTCAGCACGGAGCCGGAAACCAGGCCGGCGAGAGCCGCGCTCTTCTGATCCAGAGCGGGCGTGAAGCGCACCGCTCCGTGCGCCTGCGGCGGCAGTTGCAGCACACCGAGGGGCAGGGTCAGGATCGCCTTCGACGCCTTGATCACGAACGGCTGATCGAGAAACACGCCTCCGACCTCCACGTGCCCGCGAGCCCAGCGCACTGTTCTCACGAGCGTCTGCAGCTGCAGCCGAGTGTTGTTCCGATCGAGCACGCTGGCGAGCGCGGTGAGCACGGAGCTGTAGCCTCCGAGCGGGCGGAACTGCGGAGCATCGAGCATGCCGCCGGAGCGCCATTCCTCCGCGATCGAGTGCGTGCTGGCACGCGCCGGATCCGCAGCGTCGAATCCTTCTACGAACGCGCGGGCAAAAGTCTGCGCCTCCTGTGAGAGCCCGTAACGATCGCTGCGCTTGACGAACTCCTCGAACGATACGTCCGGCTCGCCCAGAACATTGGCGTCTTCGAGCGCCTTCTGGATGCGCTCGAAGACATCATCTGTCCGCTGTTGCAGCCTGCCGTCCCGGACGCTCCAGTGTGCGCCGGCCGTATCGAGCGCCGCTTTGCCGACCTGATGCAGCAGATCGAATGTCTCGGTGACATAGCCGTGGACGAACTCAGCGCCGAGCTCGATAGGAGCCGCCGCGTCCGGCTCTTGGCGCGTCCAGAGGCGTCCACCGATGCGGTCACGGGCTTCGAGGATCAGCACCGAGCGGCCCGCCTTGACCAGCTCGCCCGCCGCGGCCAGCCCCGCCACTCCCGCGCCGATGACCACCACGTCGCAGGAGTCATTGGCCATGATCCGTTGATTCGCAAGTCCCATACCTGCGCTCGAATATGACACGGGCCGGCGCCAAACGCATGCGGCGCCGACAAATCCACATCGCGTAAAATGGCGCATGGGCTTCGCTGCTGCGCACAGGGCCGTACTCACGGCCCACCCTTCCACCGCGGGCGACGTGGTGCGCGGCCTGGCGGTGCACGTCCTCATCGAGGAGCCCGGCATTCTCAGGCTCGTCTACGCGCTCGATGCGGACTTATCCCGCGTGCGCGTTCCGTCGTCCCGCGCCGGCAGCAGGACGGATGGGTTGTGGAGGCACACGTGCTTCGAAGCGTTCGTCGCGCCAGCCGACGCGCCCGGCTATTGCGAGCTGAATTTCTCGCCTTCGCTCGACTGGGCCATCTACCGGTTCGCTGCCTATCGTGAGGGCATGTTGAGCGCGGACCTCACGCGAGCTCCGGAGATCTCCGTGCGCCGCGCCGACGGCGGGCTCGAGCTCGACAGCGCCGTGCGCCTGCACGAGCTGCTCGCTCTGGGCTCTGCGCGCCGCCTGCGGCTGGCGCTGGCTGGGGTCGTCGAAGAGGACAATGGTAGGCTGTCATACTGGGCGCTGCGGCACGCGCCGGGCAAACCCGACTTCCATCATCCGGAGGGCTTCGCGCTCGAGCTTGCACTGCCATGAAGTTTGGAATCGACCGATTACTCGATGAGCCGGAGC
>VBNY01000487.1:1210-3691 GCA_005877705.1 Gammaproteobacteria bacterium | reverse complement strand
TACCGGCATGCGATTCGACGGCAGTTCATCAAGTCGAGTCGCGAGTTGCGCCACGGGGACATTGATCGACTCGGGTAGAAACCCGCCTCGATACTCGTGTGGCTCGCGTACATCGACCAGCAACAATGTTGGATCATCCAGCCGCGCCTGTAAATCGCGAGGAGATAGATAGAGCACATGCTGCAACATTTCGGCGCCGCACAGCTCCGGCGCATCTTGCAGCTCCGTGATGGTTGGTTTAATGCCGCAAACCGCACAATCGTCGCGGCGCGTAAATTGGAATTCTCCAAAGCGCATGTCCATTGCGTCGTAAGTTAACAGTCGCCCGACCAACGGCTCACCAAAGCCAACGATGAGCTTGATCGCTTCGGTCGCTTGAATCGTGCCCAGCACGCCCGGCAATACGCCGAGCACTCCGGCCTCTGCACAATTCGGAACGAGGCCGTCGGCCGGCGGTTCGGGAAAAAGGCAGCGGTAACAGGGGCCGTGACCCGGCACGTAGGTCATCGCCTGCCCCTCGAAGCGATGGACCGCTGCCGACACAAGAGGCTTGCCGAGAATCACGCATGCATCGTTGGTGAGATAGCGAGTACCGAAACGATCGGTGCCATCGAGCACAATGTCGTAGCTGTCGAAGATCTCTCGCACATTGCTCGCGCACAACTTCACTTGATGCGCGATCACTTTGATGTCTGGATTCAGCGCCGACAGCCGCTGGAGCGCAGCTTCCGTTTTTAGTTGCGCCACATCCGCAGTAGCGAACAACACCTGGCGCTGCAGATTGGAAACATCGACGCGATCGAAATCGACGATGCCTATCGTCCCTACGCCCGCTGGCAGCCTTGAGTTTTTCTTGACCCACGACGCCGATCTCGCGCAGAGCGAGATGACGGCTGTAACGAGCAAGTTCTGCCGACGACAAGCTCAGATCAGCCTCCGCTCAAAGCGCAGATCAGGTGCACTGTATCGCCTGCGCCAACGTGTTCACTCAATTGTTTAGCCTCACGTGTGTTCACGAAGATACGAATATGACGACGAATCTGTTCCTGCTCGTCGATCATTCTAAAGCGCATGCCGGTAAAGCGACGGTCCAAGTCGGCCAACACTTCGATGACCGATGCACCTTTCGCGTTCACACTTGCCGCACCGTTGGTGTACGAGCGTAACGGGCTGGCGATTTTTACGGTGCAGGACATTGTTCAGACCGCATGCGTGATGGCAAATATCTGCGGCAAATATCGCGCAATGCATTGCCACGATTCGCCCTCGTTGGCGCTCGCCCACACTTCGCCCTGTGTATTGCCAAAATAAATTCCGGTGCGCTTGTGCGTATCGGCGCACATGGCCTGCCGGTACACGGTGAACCACGCCTGCGACTTGGGCAATCCTTTGTCTTGTCGCTGCCAGCTTTTGCCGCCATTGCGGGTGACATGCATGGCAGGCTTGCCGTCGATCGATGTACGCGGCCACACGGAGGTGCCATCCATTGGAAATACCCACGCGGTATCGGGATCGCGCGGATGCAGCACGATGGGAAAGCCGATATCGCCGATTTTCTTCGGCATCGCTTTGCCAATGCGCTGCCACTCGCGTGCGGGACGATCCAAGCGATAAATGCCGCAGTGATTCTGATGATACAAACGATCCGGCTGCAACGGGTGTTGTACGACGAGATGCGGGTCGTGACCGAATTCAACGCTGGCATCAGGTAAGAAATCCGCCTCAATACCGCGATTCAACGGCTGCCAATTTCTGCCGCCATCGAGCGATTCGAAAATGCCGCCGATAGAAACACCCAAATACAGATGACTGGCATCTACGGGATCGACCAAAATCGAATGCAACAATTCGCCGCCGGGAGTCGCATTGCCAGGCGCCCATTGCGGTCGCATGGGATGATCGTTGAAACCGGCAACAGGTTCCCAATGATCGCCGCCATCTGCGGATAGAAATAGTCCCGCCGGCGAAGTGCCTGCGTACCACACGCCCTTATCTTTTGCATGGCCCGGCGTCAACCAAAATACTGCTTCTACTGCTCTATTCGCCTCGCCCTCCACTGCTTTGCGAAACGCCGGCGGCTGTTTCACTTCGGTCCATTTGCGACCGCGATCGGTGGAGCGAAACATCGTCGGGCCAAGGTGACCGGTCTTGGCCGCCATCAGCACTACCTTGGGATCGCGCGGGTCCTGTACGATGTGGTGCAACACATGCCCCAAGAATTGCGGACCGCTTAAATTCCATTTGCGGCGACCTGCATCGCTCTTAAGAGTAAACGCCCCTTTGCGCGTAGCTATCCACAGGGTGTGCGACATGGAGAGTTTCTGATGCACCGGGACAGCCTCTTAAGATCGCGCTCACGCGTCAACCTGTCAACTGGCTTGCCAAGCGCCTAAACCGTTGTCGACATTGACATGCGCGCTTGGCGTCCTCTAAGACCTACCGTGTAGGGTCTCACATCGTCCCACAGTCCCAGGTCGCCAA
>VBNY01000487.1:438-1006 GCA_005877705.1 Gammaproteobacteria bacterium | reverse complement strand
GGCGAATTCCTCGGGCGTCGCGCCGCCGAGCGCGTCACCGAGCAAATGAACCAAGTCATAGCCTCCGTCGCGGAGCAGACCGACGCCTTCAGTCAACGCGCGGCCCGACGGGTGTTGCGACGGGTCGAATGGTAATTGAGCAAGCGGAAGTCTGGTGGGCCGATCTCGAAGAATCCACCGGCTCTGAACCCGGGTACCGCCGCCCAGTCGTCGTGGCGCAGTGTAACGCGATCAACCGGAGCAAGATTGCCACCGTAGTCTGCGTCCCACTCACCAGCAATCTCAAATGGGCCGATGCTCCAGGCAACGTTCTGCTTCGTCGCGACGACACGGGCTTACCGCAAGACTCGGTCGCGAACGTCTCGCTGGTGACCGCGTTGGACAAGCAGGTCCTCACCGACCGCTTGCGCAAGATCCCCCGCCGCCGATTCGAGCTCATTCTGTCGGGCATTGATACCATCCTTGGGCGTTGAGCCTCGGCGGGCGTGGGTCCTATTGCGTCAACTCCTTGAACCGATCGCTATCAGGGGCTTTCAAGCTCCCCGGACGATCATGTCCACCACAGGGG
>VBNY01000487.1:0-428 GCA_005877705.1 Gammaproteobacteria bacterium | reverse complement strand
CTGGGCATGACTATCCGTCTGAAGCGCAAGGAAAAAGGCCTCTCGCAAAATAGGCTGGCCGAAATGCTCGGGGTCGAGCGCAAATGGGTACTGCGCCTGGAGGCAGGAAACCCCAAAGCGGAGCTGGGCTTGGTCCTGAAGACGCTCAATGCTCTCAGCCTTCGGGCATCGCTGAACGACGACCGACCCCTGTCTCGCGAGGCCTCCACGTCGCGTCTCGACGAAGTCTTCCGTCGGCTGCAGCGGCCTGTCCGCAAGTGAGTGAGCTTCTCATCCTGATCGAAGGCAACCTTGTCGGCCGGGTTCGCGTCGATAAGGCTGGCCGGCTATCTCTCGACTATGCGGCTGGCTGGCGCGAGTCGCCACGAGGTCACTCACTCTCGGTCAGCATGCCGCTCGCGCAGATCACCTATCCACACAAGCCGATA
>VBNY01000478.1 GCA_005877705.1 Gammaproteobacteria bacterium | reverse complement strand
GCCGCAGCAGCTTGATGTCGGGGTGACGCCGGATGACGCCCGTCGAGGAGCACGGCGCATCCACCAGGATGCGATCGAACGCGCGCCCATCCCAGAACGTCGAGGGCTGGCGCACATCGGCCACGACGAGTCGGGCCGACCGCTTCAGGCGCTCGAGATTTTCCTGGATGCGCCCGACCCGCTGCGCATCGACATCGACCGCCACCAGCTCGGCGAGCTGCGGCGTGTGCTCCAACAGATGCCCGGTCTTGCCTCCCGGCGCAGCGCACGCATCCAGCACGCGCATGCCAGGCTGCGCGTCCAACAGCGTCGCAGCCAGCTGCGCGCCCGCGTCCTGAACCGATACAAGCCCCGCGCGAAACGCCGGGATTGCGGCTACGGCCACCGGCCGCTCGAGGATCACGGCCGCGGGGGCCCAGTCGACGGCGCGGCCAGCCATGCCGGCGCCGAGGAGCTCGGCGAGATAGCCGGAGACGCTCTGGCGCGACAGGTCCACCCGCAGCACCATGGGCGGGTGTTGGTTGTTGGCCTCGAGGATCCGTGCGCAGCTCTCCGGCCACGCCACGCCTAGAGCCTCGACCAGCCAAGCCGGGTGCGCAGTGCGGCCAGCCAGGCTCGCATCCACGCGGGCCGCCAGCGAACGCCGTTCAGTCACGAACCTTCTCAGGACGGCGTTCACCAGGCCGCTGGCGCGCCCGTGTCCCAGGATGCGCGCAGCGTCCACGGCCGCATGGACCGTCACCTCGGGAGCGTTGCGTGAGTACTCAACCTGGTGAGCGCTCACGACGAGCAGCGCCCGAACCTCGTTCGCCAGAGCCTGTGGACGGGTCAACAACATGTCGACAGCGGGCGCCAGGCGCAGGTACCAGCGCACCGTGCCCAGTGTGATGGCGCGAATGGCGGAGCGTTGCGGGGAGGTCTCGAACGCCGCCAGAGCAGCCTCCGCGGACCATCCCTCGATAGCGATGGAGGTGACGGCCCGAGCCGCGTCCGCCAGTGTCTGCGCGCCGGGTGCCCAAGGGGCTCTAGCCAAGGCGACGACCTGTCAGGTCGCGCCCATGTGCGAAATCCCGGGCAGCGATCGGCCGGCGCCCAGGGCGCTGCGTGCCGAACTGTGCACGCGTCGGCTCCGAATCGATGCTGTCATCCGGCAGCGCCTCGGCACGCGCGGCGAACACGCGAAGCTGCTCCCCGTCGAGGCGGGTCTCCGCCACCGGCCAAGGGTTGAACGCGCGCACTTGCCTCTCGAGCTCGGCCGCATCGCGCGCCCAATCGATCAGCGCCTCGGCTTTCTCGATCTTCGGCGCGTATGTCACCCCCTCGCTGGGTTGGGGTCGGCCCGGGAGCGTTCCGGCACCCAGGCCTTCGAGGGCCTCCAGCAGCGCGGGCGCGCCCAGCTCGGCGAGCCGGCCGTGCAGCGAGCCGCCCGTATCGGTCGTAGCGATGGGAATCCGCCGTTGCAGCAGGACGGAGCCGGTATCGAGCCTGGCGTCCATGAGCATGATGGTGATCCCGGTCTGCGTGTCGCCGGCCAGAATTGCGCGTTGGATGGGGGCCGCACCCCGCCAGCGGGGCAACAGTGATGCGTGGATGTTCACGCCGCCGAGCGGCGGCAATTCCAACACCGCCCGGGGCAGGATGAGCCCGTACGCCACGACCACGAGCACATCGGGACGCCACGCGGCAAGCTCGGCCCGATCCGACTCGCTGTTGAAAGCTGCCGGTTGTGAGATCGGCAGCCCGTGCGCTTGCGCCACCGCTTTCACCGGGCTCGCGCCGAGCCGGCGGCCGCGTCCCTTGGGACGATCCGGCCGCGTCAGAACGCCGACCACGGTGTGCTTCGATCCCAGCAGCGCATGCAGCGCGGGTAAGGCGAATTCCGGTGTCCCGGCAAATGCGATACGCAGCGCGGTCACGTTTGCACAAGCACCGCGTGCCGACCGTCAGTACGCGCGGTGAGCGTCCCCGGCGCTCCGGCGAGGCCGCGAGGCTCGCTCCTTGCGCTCCTTGTCGAGCTTCTTGCGGATGCGCTCGCGCTTGAGAGCCGAGAGGTAATCGACGAACAGCTTGCCGTCGAGGTGGTCCATCTCGTGCTGGATACAGACCGCCAGGATATCGTCGTAATCACGCTCGAACGCCTCGCCCTGGCGGTCGCGTGCGCGCACGCGCACTTTCGCAGCTCTCTTCACCTGATCGAAGATACCGGGCACCGACAGGCAACCCTCCTCGGTGCTCGCCTCGCCCTCGCGCGCAACAATCTCCGGGTTGATGAACACCAACGGCTCATTGCGCTCGCTGGAGATGTCGATGACGATCACCTGCTTGTGGACATCGACTTGGGTCGCTGCGAGCCCGATACCGGGCGCGGAGTACATGGTCTCGAACATGTCATCGCTCAGGCGGCCGAGCTCGGCGTCGAACCGGGTCACCGGCTGCGCCCGGGTGCGCAGCCGCGGGTCGGGATATTCCAGGATCGTTTTCAGGGCCATGGGTCTCGCTGCTTGCGGTAGATCGCCGGTGTTCGACTCAAAGGGGGCGCCAATGTTCACGAGCTCGGCCTTATGGGAAATCCGCTCCCCTCAAGGGGCGGCAGCGGCAGCCGTGATCCAGCGCACAAACTTGACATTAAATGGTCTGCCGGCGGACCGCTCGCCAGTATAACAATCTACAATCACGGCGCCGGTCGCAGCACTTAAGCCTCGCGCGATGAGGAGTCGAGGATGGTCTCAAATCAAGTACTTGGGGTTCGCCTCAGCGCGGGCCTGCTGATTGTCTCGGTGCTGGTCGCGGGGTGCTCATGGTTGCACACCGCTCGAGCCGAACGCACAGCCGGACCTGCCGCGGCTGCGCCGACGGAGACGGAGACCGCGCCGGCTCAGGACGTCACCGCCACCGAGGCCGCCATCAGCAACGCGGCTCCGGCCG
>VBNY01000209.1 GCA_005877705.1 Gammaproteobacteria bacterium | reverse complement strand
CAACTGGAACATCGGCGACTAGCGTCCCGGCCGGCTCGCCATGAGACTGATCGCACGCCAGCGCGGTTTCACGCTGATCGAGATTCTGGTCGTCGTGGTGATCATCGGCGTGATCGCCGCCGGCGTCGTGCTGTCCGTCAGTCTCACCGGGCGCGACAACGAGCTGGAGAAGGAGGGCAATCGCCTGCTCACGCTGGTCAACTACGCCCGCGAGCAGGCGGAGCTGCAAACGCGCGACTACGGCCTCCTCCTGCAACAGGACGGCTATGAGTTTGTCGCGTACGACGTGCGCCGCGGAGGATGGCGCAGTGTTTTCGAGGACGATGCGCTGCGCGAGCGCAAGCTCCCCGACGGCCTCGATCTCAAGCTCGTCGTGGAGGGTCGTCCGGTCGTGCTGCGCCGTCCGAGCGACGCGAAGGACAAGACCCCGCAGGTGGTGATCTTCGCGAACGGCGATCTCACCTCCTTCGAAATCACCGTGGAGCGAGAGGGTGGAGTCCGTAGCATCACGGTCGTACAGGACGACAAAGGACAAGTCGTGGCAAAGCCCATGGTGGAAAGCAAAGCGTGAGGCGCGCAACGGCAGTGCGGCGCGGTCGCGGCGGATTTACGCTGATCGAGGTGCTGGTCGCGCTCGCGATCGTGGCGATCGGCATGGCCGCCGTGTTGGGCGCCCTGAGCTCTGCGGCGAACACGACTGCCTATCTGCGCGACAAGACGTTCGCCGAATGGGTGGCGCTCAATCAGATCGCGACGCTGCGGCTGAAGATGCAGACGGCACCCCCCGCCACCGGAAACACGGCGGGCGAAGTGGATTTCGCCGGCCGCAGCTGGCATTGGCGCCAGGAGGTGAGCGCCACCGA
>VBNY01000208.1 GCA_005877705.1 Gammaproteobacteria bacterium | reverse complement strand
CAGGACTTCGTGCAACTCGCGCCGCGCCCGGTGCGAGCCCCGGTGGGCTACACCTGGCAGCCATCCCTGCAAGGGAGCTCCACCTCGCAGCCGCTTGCGGCCCTGACACGCGGCGGCTGGACCAACCCCAACGGCCTGCAGCGTCCCGGGCTGCAACGAGTTGCATATTTCTTCGAGAACGGCACGCTGCGCCGGGAATACTGGACCGTGCTGGATGCCACGCAATCCAACACAACGGTCAAACGCGATCTGATGACGCGCCTGTTGGGGGTCACGGTGCGTTACATGGACCAGTCCCTCCAATGGCAGGACCAGTGGCCGCCGATCACCGTGGCGGGCGCCTTCGCGCAGGAGGCGACTCTGCGGGGACGCCCGATCGCCGTCGAGATCACGCTGGATACGGAGGACTGGGGCAAAGTCGTGCGCATCGTCGAGGTGGCCGGGTGAGCGCCCGCGGCCGCATCGCAGCGGCGCGCCGGTGCCGCCTTCCCCGGGGGCAGCGCGGCATCGCGCTGCTGGTTGCCATTCTGCTGGTCGCCCTGGGCACGATCATCGCCGCAGCCATTGCCTACGAGAACGCGATGACGGCGCGGCGCGGCGCGGCAACCTTTGCGTTCGACGAGAGCCTGTTGATAGCACAGGGCGCCGAAGCGTTGGCCGCCTATGGTCTGCGCGAAGTGGCGCGCGACGACCCGAAGACCACCCACCCGAACCAGCCCTGGGCCAAGCCGCTCGGCCCGCTCGAGGTCGTCCCGGGCGTGATGCTCGAGGCGTCGCTCGAGGATCTGTCGGGCCGCTTCAATCTCAATTCGCTCGTCAAGGAGGACGGCACAGTCGATCCGGACGCGCTCGCAGCGTTCGTGCATCTGCTGCAGTGGCTGGAGCTCCGCAGATCCCCGACGGCGCCGAGGACAGTGTCTACATGGGGCAGAACCCAGCTTATCTCCCGCCTAACACATACATAACGAGCACGACGGAGTTGCTGGCGCTGCCGGGCTTCGGGCGCGAGCGCTACCTCAAGCTCGCGCCCTTCGTGACAGCGCTGCCGCCCGAGGCGAAGCTCAATGTCTGCTCGGCGTCCGGCATGGTGCTCGATGCGTACACCGGGCAACGCTCGTTCGGCCTCGATCCCGAGGGTCTGGCGAAGAACCGGGCGAGCGCCAACGGCTGTTTTCCGAAGAAGACCTCGGAGTACAAACAGGCGTTCGCGTCGCCCGCGGCTTTCACGACGGTCGACGGCAAGCTCGCAGAAACCTCGAGCTACTTCCGCCTCACGAGCCATGTCACCATTGGCAGTGCCGAATTCAACTTGTACAGTCTGCTGTACCGCGAGGGCACCGGCACGGTGCGGCCGCTGCTGCGCAGCTACGCCTCGGACTGACCGGCCAAACGAAATTGAGCCTGGCCGCCGCCGCTGACTAGAGGCTCGGGTAGTATTGCGCACATGGCTGACTGGCTTCTGCTAAGGCTCCCGCGGTCACCGGAACAACTGGCCACCTGGCTGGTGGTCGATGCGCGCGGCGTCGCCGTCGGACCGCCGCAGAGCGGCCCGCTGTCGCTCGCGGCGGCGCGCGCGGCCGGCCGCCGTGTTTGCGTGCTCGTCCCGGGAACCGATGTGCTGTTCGCCGAGCCCGAGGTGCCGGCCAAGGGTAGCGCCAAGCTCGCGCAGCTCGTGCCGTACGCCCTGGAAGAGAGCGTCGCCGACGACATCGATGAGCTGCACTTCGCGATCGGCAAGCGAGCGGGCGAGTCTGCGCGCACACCGGTCGCCGTGGTCGCACGAGCGTTGCTGGAGGAGTGGCTCACGACTCTGCGCTCGAGCGGCCTCGAGCCGGAGGCGATGTATGTGGACAGCGACCTGCTGCCGCACAACCCGGGTCAGGCCGTAGCGCTCCTCGAGGGGGACATCGTCGTGGTTCGCCCGCCCTCCGGCTCGCCCGTCACGCTGCCCTGCGATGCGCTCGACCAGGCCCTGCAGATCGCGCAGGCCGCCCCGGAGATGAGCGCGACGGATGCGCGCGGGCTCATTCTCTACACCGGCGCCGCAGAGTGGCATCAACACTCCGCCCAGGTGGAAGCCCTGCGCGAGCGATTCGAGGGGATCAAGATCCAGCTGCTCACAAACGGACCGCTGGCGCTCTTTGCGCAGCAGTTGCCCACAGCCACACCGATCAACCTGCTGCAGGGCCCCTACGCACCCACCACGTCGAGCTCGGCGGGTTGGCAGGCGTGGCGTGGCGCCGCAGTGCTGCTCGCGTGTTTCATCGGGCTGCACGTGGCCGGCAAGGCCGCGGAGCTGAGCGTGCTCAAACGCAGCGAGCACCGGCTCGATACCTCGATCCGCGAGACGTTTCAGGCTGCGATGCCCGGCGAGCAGAGCACCGTGGAGGCGCGGCGCCGCATGGAGCAACGGCTGGCCGCCGTACGCAGTGGCGCCGACTCCTCCGGCCTGCTGTCCGCTCTCGAGGCGCTCGCACAGGCGCGCAGCGCCGCTCCCGGCACCGTCGTGCAGGGCCTGAGCTTTCACAACGGCTCTCTCGATCTGAAGATCTCGGCTCCCGATGCGGCCAGCCTCGAGCGCATGAGCCAGACGTTGCGCAACAACGGATGGCGTGCGGATCTCACGGCGGGCAACGCGGCGGGCGCGGGTTACGAAGGACGTATTCAGATCCACTCCAGCGGCGGCTCTTGAGCCTTACCGAATCGGGTTATGAAGCTGTCACTCGAGTCGATGTCAGAACGTGAGCGCCGCATGGTCAGCGCCGGCGGCGCGCTCGCTGCTGCCCTGCTCGTCTTCGGCGTCATCGTGCCGCTCGATCGCAGCGTGGCGCACGTCCATGAGCGCGTCGGCAGGAAGCAGGCGGATCTCGTCTGGATGCGCGGCGTCGCGCCCGAGCTCGCCGCTGCCGGGCCGCAGTCTGGCGCCTCGGGGGGATCGCTGCTCGTCATCGTCGATCGCTCCGCGCGCGAGTCCGGCCTCGGCGCTTCGCTGGCCGGCAGCGAGCCGAGCGGTTCGGGCGCACTGAGCGTGCGGCTGGAAAAAGCGCCCTTCGACACCCTGGTGGCCTGGTTGGCGCGCCTCGCGCAGCAGAACGGCATCCACGTCGATGCCGCCACGATCGACAACGCGGGTGCGCCCGGCATCGTGAACGCGGCCGTCGTGTTGCGCACGGGCTGAAGCCCCGTTTCATGAAGCGAGCCGTCTCGGCGGTCCCGGCGAAATCGAGGCTCTGGATCGCACTGCCCGCGGTGCTCGCCTTCGCCGCGATCGTGCTTGCGCGCCTGCCGGCGAGCTGGGTTATTGCCTCTCCCCCCGCCCCCAACTCGTGCGCCGCGGTCGAAGGATCGATCTGGAGCGGCACCTGTTCGGGCCTGACTGTTCATGGCATCTCTGTCGGGGACCTGACGTGGCAGCTGCATCCTTCACGTCTGCTCGCGGGAAAACTCGCCGCGCATGTTACCGCGACGAGAGGTGACAGTTCCGCACGTGCCGATGTTGAGGTTGGTTTGAACAAGAGCATCACCGCGCGCAACCTCGTGGCCGACATGTCGCTCGATCCCGCGCTGATCCCGCAGCTGCCCGCCAATCTGCGCGGCAACGCCCATGTCGACCTTGCGCTCGCGCGCATTGACAACGGCGTCATCACCCAGCTGCAGGGTCGTATCGAAGCACACGATCTCGAGCAGCGAGGCGGCAACACGACGCCGCTGGGCAGTTACTCCCTTACCTTTCTCGGCGGCAGCGGCGAACCGAGAGGCCAGTTACGCGATCTAGGGGGGCCGCTTGCGGTCGAGGGCGCCTTGCGCGTCACTCGTGAGCCCGGATTTGAGCTCCAAGGGCTCGTCGCGGCACGCCCCGATGCTCCTGCCGACCTGGCCAGGGACATTCAGTACCTCGGCTCTCCAGATGCCCAGGGACGGCGGCCGTTCTCGCTGGAGGGCACGTTCTAGAAATCAAAGCTCCTGGAACGCGCCTAGCAACGGAAAGTACAGCCCCGCTCGCACGGGCTGCGGTCCCAGCGCCCGCGCGAGCGCGACGTAGGTTTCAAGTTGCCCCTGGTAGCGTTGCATCTCCTGCTCGAGAAAGGCTTCGCGGCCGCTGCCTTCGTGGCGGCTCGTCTTGAAGTCAATCACCCACCGCGTCCCGTTGCGGTCCACGAACGAGCGGTCGATCACCACGCTGGTGAGGCGACCAGCCGCAATACCGGTCAGGGCCAGCTCGCTGCGCGCCTCGCGGTGCCCGGAGGCAAAAATCCAGCAGCCGCGCTCGTCGCTCACAGTGCGTGTCAGCGCCTCGATCACCAGGTCCGCGGCGCCTGAGAGCTCGCCGTCAGCTACGCCATGCCGGCGCAATTGGTAGTGATACGCGTCCCGCTGCGCCTCGATCCAGGCGCGCGTGGGTAGCTCCGTGGCGCTCGCGAAGCCTTCCAACGCCGCATGCACAACCGTGCCGACATGCCGCGCTGTCTCGCCGACCCAGCTGAATTCCGGAGGCTCGAGCGACTGCCGCGCGATCGGCAGACGCGTGAGATCCGGAGCGGCAGCGAGCGGCGGCGGCGTCCAATCCGCCACCAGACGGCATAGAAGATGAGTTCGTGCCGCGCGCGCTTCCCCTGCAGCGGCGGCGGCATCTGCAGCAAAGTTCGGCCCAAGCGCGGGCCACAGACAGGCGAGCAGCGTGCCGGCGCGTGGAGCAACGGTGCCGTCCGGCTTTGCCCGGGGCGCTGCAGACAGATACAACGTCTGCCGGCTGCGTGTGGCCGCCACGTACAGCAGGCGCGTCTGTTCGTTGGCGGCGCGCCTCGCTATCAGCCGCTTCAGGTAGCTGCTCAGATCGCCTCTTACATCGGCGCCGATGGCGGGCACGGGCGCCATGATCAGATCGCTCTCGCCCCGGGGACGGGGCAGGTCGAGCCAGCGCAGCAGCGGCTCCCGGCCTCTGTTGAGATCGCGATCCAGGCTGGGTACGAACACGTGATCGAACTCCAGCCCCTTGGCGCGATGGATCGTCATGATCTGCACGGGGTTCGAGACCGACGCCTGGGGCTGCGCGTACAGACCGGCGAGCAGCGAGTCGAGCTCCTGCGGGCCGCCCCAGTCACCGGCTGCGGCGCGCTCGCTCACCGCAACCAGAAATGCGTGCGCATGGCGCAGCTCCTGCCGCGGGTAAGCATCGGCCGCACCGAGTCGCAACCAAGTCGCTTCGAGCCACTCGGCGAGCGGTGCGCAATCGCGCGTCGCCAGCGCCGCCTCTAACACACCGCGCACGCGGGCGAGCCGGACGCGCTCTGGCTGTGAACAACGCGCCAGACGCCTCTCGTCCGCCATCGCTTCCCATATGACCGGCGAGTCTCCCCTTTGCGAAAGGGCGCTGAGCGTCGCAAGTGATGCCCCGCACCAGGGCGACCGCAGCACCGCGAGCCACGCTGTGCGATCGCCGAGGTGATGCAGCGCCCGGGTGAGCGCCACGAAATCACGCACGATGGGCAGCTCACGCAGGGGAACGAGATCGACGCCGATTGCATCGACTCCTCGAGACTCGAGACAAGCCATGATCGGGGCAGCATGGGCGCGCGATGCGACCAGCACCGCCACGGTCGCCTGCGAGTCATTGCGCCTGAGCTCGACGATCCGCTCGGTGATCGCGGCGGTTTCTGCGCCGCGGGCACCGCCCGGGAACAGCCGCAGTTGGACCGCCGCGGCCCCGGACGTGGCGACCTGCGCGGGGAGGCTCGATGTAAAGGCAACCGCGCTGGTGCGCAAATCATCGCCTGATGGGAACAGTTGCGTGAATGCCTCGTTGGTCCACTCGATGAGACCCGACGCCGAACGGAAATTCCGTGTCAGCCGCAACGCCTCGAGCCGCACGCTGCCAATCCCGTGGTCGCGCGCCCGCAAGAACAAGCCGACCTCCGCTTCGCGGAACTGGTAGATCGATTGCATGGGATCGCCGACGACGAACAGCGTACGACCGTCGCCCTCCTCCCAACCCGCAGTGAGCGCTTCGAGCAGATCGAACTGGGCAAGGGAGGTGTCCTGAAACTCATCAACGAGGATATGGCGCAGCGACAACCCGGTTCGCAGCCCCAGATCGGTGGGCAGCCCCGCATCCGTCAGCGCCGCGCGCGCAGCTCCCGCGACGTACGTGTAATCAACCCGGCCGGCGCTGGCGAACTCGGCTTGAAGTTGCGCCGCTGAGGCACGCAGGACACGCGACAGCGCTTCGATAGCCTGCGCATCGCCCTCACTCAGCGTGGCCTCAGGAAGCCAGGCAAGCTCGAGCAGCGCTTCGCGCGCGCCGGCCACGCGGCTCATCCGCTCGATGCACGACCGCAGCGCCTCCTTCGCCCTCGGCTCCGTGTACTCGGGTCCGAGCGTCCTGCCGATCCTGATCGACCTGCGCCATTCGGCCTTGGCGGTGAGTGTCAGCGACGCCAGACGCTTCCATGCGGCGAGGCACCCGGGTTCGCTGCCCAGTACTCCCACGTCCGGCAGGGAGCCCGCTTCGGCGCGCAGCGCGCCGGGCAACCGTGCGCACGCGGCCGTCAGGTGATCGCCAATGAGGTTCCCGAGGCTCGTGCCAATGCGCTCGCAAAGGGCCCCGGGCGCGTGCTCGAGCACGTAGCGCAGCCAGTGCCCGCGCTGCTCGAGCATCTGTGCGAGCAGCCGCTCGACGTTGTTCCAGTGATTATCGAGCCGCTCAAACAACAGCTCGACATCCGCGCCGAGCTGCGCATCGTGCTCGGCGGCAGCCAGCGTCAGCCGCGCCGCGCGATGACACAGCTCGAGCGGCCTGTCGGTGATGACCAGCGCACCGCCTGCTTTCGCCGTGACCGGCAGCTGGCTCGCGAGGCGCAGGTTGAACGAATCGATCGTCTGAATGTGCAGCCGGCCGGGATCGTGCTCGAGGTTCCAGCCGCGCGCAGCCGCGTGCGCCAGGGCGGCTGCCGCCAGAGCGCGTGACCGCTCATCTTGGGAGTTGCGCGCCTCGGTGCAACCACGCAGCGCCTTGAGCACGCGCGCCCGCATTTCCGCGGCCGCCTTGCGAGTAAAGGTGATCGCCAGGATCTCCTCGGGCGCATCCACTTCGGCCAGCAAGCGCAGCAGCCGCTGTGTGAGCACGGTGGTCTTACCGGAGCCGGCCGGCGCCTGCAGCAGGATCGAGCGGCGCGGGTCGGTAGCATATTCGCGCGCACGCTCATCCGCGGCGGCGGTTTGCTCTGCCTCGAGCGCCGAGCTACTCATCGCCCGTCTCCGCCCAAACCACAACTGCCTCGGGATCGGCGGCGGCGCCTCGATCCCCGATGCGGCACACGCTCGCCACGTGGCAGAAATCGCAGGCGCCGGGCTTCGGGTCCACAGCTGCGCGCCCGGCAAGGAAGTCGGCGGCGAGACGCTCCACGCGCGCCAGCCATGCGCGCTGCTGCAGCTGCCGTGCTCGCGATGCCATCGAATCGCACTTCGCGTGCCGTGATATTGACCGTGGCCATCGCAACCACGTCTGCGCCGACAGCCGCGAGGTAGGCGAGTAATTGCGGATGCGAGGGTCGCTCCCCGTACCAGTCGGCGGTCACCCGCCTGCCGCTCTTGTAGTCAAGAATCGCGCGGCCGCCGCTCTCGAGGACATCGAGCCGGTCGATGCGCACGCGCAGCCGCGCGCCCGTCAGCGTGAGTGTCAAATCGAGTTCCGTCCCCTGGACCGCGAACGGTGCGCGCTCGCGCTCCAGCTCGCACAGGGCGCGGATCAGGCGCGCGGCCCGGCGGCACTCCCGTGCAAACGCCGGCGAGCGCTGCAAGTCGCCGAACAGGTCGGGCTGGCGCGCGCCCCCCGGCGAGCCGCCCAGGGTCACATCGGCGGCATCGGCGACGCTCTGACTGATCAGCCTCTCGAGTCCGCTCTCGGGAAGCGCGCGCAGCGTCTGTGAGTCACCCAGCTGCTGCCAGAGTCTCTGCAACGCGGCGTGCAGCAACCTCCCGCGCTGATCGGCGGCCACGCCGGGTTGCGGGACATCGAGCTCGACGCTTCCCAGGCGCAGCTCCGCGTAGGCCCGGAACGGACATTGATTCTGCAGCTCGAGAGTGCGCGTGCCGGAAGGCAACGGGCGTTGCCCCGGCCAGGGCAGCCCGCTGCCATCTTCACCACTTTCCAGAAGACCTTCGCGATGCAGGCGCGCAGGCAGCCACACGGCCGGCCGCTCCTGCTGCGGCCCCTGCGCCGCGGCTCTGTCAGAGAGCGCCGGCCCAGCCGCCAGCCACTGCCTCAACAACGGGCTCGGCACGAGCTCCATGTCTTGCGTGCGCGCGGGGGCGCTCAGAACGAGCTCATCGGCAGCCGAGCGCCAAGCTGCCAACAGTGCGCGCGCTTGCGCTAACCGTCCCGCAGCGCTCGCCGCCGGCACGCCCGCGGACAGCTGCGCGGACAGCGGCAAGAACGGATCGGGTTGCACGGCCTGCGGAAAAGCCTCCGCGTGCAGCCCGGCCACCCAGATCGCGTCATAGCGCACGACGGGGTCGGCAAACACCCCCGATATCGTGACGAGCGCATCGTCATCCGCGGGCCGGAAAGCCGTGCGCGCGGCCAGCTCGGTGAGCCATTGGATCGCGCTGTCACGAGCCATCGAGCGCGCGCTCGCGGCGAGCTGCCCGAATTCATCGAGCAGCTCGTGGAAACGGATCACGGTCTGCTGCTCGCCGCTGCTGCGAGCGCGATCTCCCGGCCAGCGAAAAGCGGCCAGAGCCGCGCGGAACCTCTGCGACCACTCTCGCGGCGAGGCCGTGCCTTGACCCAGTGCCGCCGCTGCACCCGTGATCTGCCTGGCGATCACGCGCGCCGCCACACCCAACGCCGACGGCGCTGCCCGCAGCGCCACCAGGAACTCCTGCAGATCGAGATGCAACCGCCCGCGCTCACGTAACCACAAGTCGAGTCGCGCACGCGCAGCCTGCGGCGGGACGCTCCAATACGGCGCTCGCAGCCATTCGCTGAGCGCCGCGAATTCCCCGGCGCTGCCGCCCAGCCAGCTCAGCGCCGCAAGCGCATGCGCGACGGCAGGATTGCGCGTGAGCGGGCTGCCACCCTCGATGACCACGAGTGCGTTCGATTGATTGTTTGGACTCGAGGAGGTCTCCGTGATCCAGCCGCGCGCATCCACCGCCTGCCGGATGAGTGTCGCGAGCCGCTCACGGGCACCTGGGGCACCAGGCAGCACCACCAGAATGCGCGCACCGGGGTGCCTTTCCACCTGCCTCCTGCACCATTGCGCTATCCGCTCCAGCTCCTCCAGCTCGTCGGCCGCGACGACGGTCTGCGGGCGAGTGTCGGCGTGCGCCTCACCTTGCGTCGCAAACGAATGATCGGCCGGGGAATCCTGTCCACGGGCGCGCCGCGCCGCTGCGATTGCCTCGAGACGAGGTGAGGGTTGCAAGAAGCCACGGAAGATGACCGGACGGTCGTCCCCGAGACACGGAATACGTTCGACAAGGGACGTCACGCTTGCGGCACCGAGGGTGCGGCAACGGTCCGCAACCGCGCGCCGCACCTCATACAACAGCGCGGACTCGGTGCCTGGCATGTCTCGAAGCTTCGATACGTCAATGGCGAATTCGGCCGCCAGGGTGTTGGCGCCTCGCAAGCCCTCAGCCAGCGCGCTGCGATTGACGAGCTCCAGCTCCCCGGTCGCCTGCGCCGCACACTGCCGCCACAGCAACCAGTCCTCGGCGGGCGACAGGAGCCGCGGCAAGCTCCCGCCCGCTGTGGCGTGACGCTCGACTTCCCGCGTGAGCCAGGCATCCAGCGGCAGGATGTCCGGAGTCGCCCACACGCGCCGGCCGCTGTCGAGCTCAGCCGCCGCGTATGCGAGACGCGCGGCGTGAGCTCGCTGGCGCGACGGCACGATGACGGTGCCGCCACGGCGAATGACTTCGTTGAGATCGGTTTTAAGCCTAATCAAAACAAAGTATTACAATATTTTCGCAGATTTTACTTGAAGCGAGTGGTCGCCTCGACCACGTTGCCGCCGCTCAGCTCGCGCGGCGCGCTCGCGTATTCGGTGAGCAACCCCTCGATGCGCTCGAATACGTCGCGCAGCATGGCCGCATCCGGCAGGGTCGTCACGCGGAAGTGATTGCGATAAGGCACGTTGAAGCTGACACCGGGAGCGACCAGCACATGCTGTTGCTCGAGCAGGTCGAGCGCGAATTGCTGATCGTCGAAATTCGCCAGCTCGCCGGTATCCACGCCGACGAAGGCGTACATCGCCCCGCCCGGCGGCTGCAGTCTCAGGAACCGGCTGTCGTGCGTAGCCGCGACAATGGCGCGGCGCGACTCATACAGCCGCCCGCCGGGGCTGACGAGCTCACGGATGCTCTGGTGGCCACCCAAGGCTGTCTGCACGGCCCACTGTGCCATCACGTTGCTGCAGAGGCGCAGCGATGCGAGCAGCTCGAGCGAGCTCAGATAGTCCGCCGCCGCGTGCGCGCGGCCCGAGAAGACCGCCCATCCGACACGGTAGCCGCAGGCCCTGTAGACCTTGGAAAGCCCCGCGAGCGTCGCACACAGCGTGTCGTGGACGAGCGTGGCGAGGGGGACGAATTCGGCGTCATCGTACGTCATCTGATCGTAGATCTCGTCGCTGAACACGATGAGGCCGCAGCGCTCGGCGAGCCTTGCGAGCGCCTCCAGCACCGGCCGCGGATACACCGCTCCGGTGGGATTGTTGGGATTGATGACGACGATGGCGCGGGTCCTGGGGGTGACGAGACGGGCTAGCTCCTCGGGATCCGGCACGAAGCCGTTCTCCGGACGGCAGGGGTAATGCACGGCGCGTCCGCGATTGAGCGTAACGGCCGCCGTCCACAGCGGGTAGTCCGGGCTGGGCACCAGCACTTCGTCACCGTCGTTGAGCAGGGCGCGCAGCACGAGATCGATGAGCTCGCTCACGCCGTTGCCAATGAAGACTTCTTCGGCCGTCACGCCCGTGACACCGCGCGCCTGCTGCTGCATGACGACCGCTTCGCGCGCCGGGAAGATGCCCTTCTGGTGGCAGTACCCCTCAGCCTCGGACAGATTCTCGATCATCGCGAGGCGCATGGTCTCCGGCGTGCGAAACCCGAACGCCTTCGGATTGCCGATGTTCAGCGAGATGATCTCGTACCCCTGGCGCTCGAGCTCATGGGCTCTGCGGGCGAGGCGGCCGCGGATCTCGTAGCGGACGTGGCGCAGGCTGTCGCTGGGACGGATGCTGGGTTCGGTTTTCATGGTGCGGTGAAGAATAGCAGCCCCGGGCGCACCCGGCTCAAGGCGCGCGTCACGCCTGCGGCGCGCCGTCAGACAGCTCTCGCCAACGGTGGCAGGCGACCCGGCGCGAGCCGTCCACCTCATCCCACGGCGGGAGGCGCTCGCGGCAGATGTCGATCGCGTGCGGGCAGCGTGTTCGATAGACACAACCGCTCGGCGGGGCGAGCGGTGAAGGTGGCTCACCGACGGGCGCGCGTGCGAGACGGCCGGGCTGGATGTCGGGGTCCGCGATCGGCACCGCGGCCAGCAGCTCCCGCGTATAAGGGTGCAGCGGGCGCGTGTACAAGGACTCGGCCGGCGCGAGCTCCATCATGCGACCGAGATGCAGCACCAGCACACGCTCGCACAGGCGCCGCACGACCGCGAGATTGTGGCTCACGAACAGCATGGACATGCCGTGGCGGCGCTTGAGATCGGCAAGCAGAGCCACGATCTGCCGCTGGATCGGCACATCGAGCGCGCTCACCGGCTCATCGCACACCAGCAGCCGCGGCTCGAGAATCATGGCGCGGGCGATACCGATCCGCTGGCACTCACCGCCGCTGAATTCGTGCGGATAACGGCCGACCATGTCGGCTGCCAGACCGACTTGCCGCAGCGTTTCTGCAACCGCTTGCGCTCTGCCCCGGGCATCGAGCCGCGGACAGTGCACCCGCAGCGGCTCCTCCACGATCGCGCCGATCGTCATGCGCGGATCGAGGCTCGCGAGCGGATCCTGGAAGATGATCTGCAGGTCACGGCGCAAGGGCTTCAGCTCGCGCGCCGACAGGCTCTCCAATGCCTGCTGCATCCATACGACGCGCCCGGAGGTGGGTCGTATGAGCTGCAACGCCGCCCGCGCCAGGGTCGACTTGCCGCTGCCGGACTCCCCGACCACGCCTAAGGCTTCGCCGGCTCGCAACTCGAGACTCACGCCATCGACTGCGCGCACCACAGCGCGCGAGCCGAGCCAACCCCTCCGGGCGGCAAAATGCACGCTGAGCCGTGAGAGCTTCAAGGCCACGGCGGCGCTGCTAGCATCCTCGGCGGCCCTGGCGGGCAGGACATCATCAAGGCGTGGGACCGCGCTCAGCAGCGCCTGGGTGTACGCATGGCGCGGCGCCTTGAGAATGGCCTGCACCGTGTCGAGCTCGATGATCCGTCCGCTCTGCATCACCGCCACCCGGTCGGCCACACCGGCTACCGCGCCCAGATCATGGGTGATGAGCACCAGTGCCATGCCGCACTCGCGCTTGAACTCCGCCAACAGGGACAGGATCTGCGCCTGAATGGTGACATCGAGCGCAGTCGTGGGCTCGTCCGCAATCAACAGCGCCGGCTCGCAGGCGAGTGCGATCGCGATCATGACCCGCTGCCGCAGACCCCCCGATAGCTCGTGGGGGTACTGCTGCATGCGGCGCTCGGCGTCGGTCACGTGCACACGCCGCAGCAGCGCCAGAGCCCGCCGGCGCGCTTCGCGCCAGGAGACTCCGAGATGCCGGACGACCGGCTCGGCGATCTGGTCGCCGACTGCGATGTGCGGCGTCAGCGAGGTCATCGGGTCCTGGAATACCATGCCGATGCCGGCGCCGCGCACCCGGTCGAGATCGGCCGATCGCCGCCCGATGAGATCGGTTGACCCGAAGCGCGCGCGTCCCCGCACGCGCCCGTTCGGCGCCAGCAACCCCAGCGCACCGAGAAACACCTGACTCTTGCCCGCGCCCGACTCGCCGACGATCCCGACACACTCGCCAGGCTCGACGGTCAGCGAAAAATCCCGTACCGCGGCGACCTCGCCCTGAGGAACGGCGAAGGTGACGTTCAGCTGCTCGAGCTGCAGCACAGCGCGCTCGCGCTGCGGCTCAGCGGTCGCGCGGATCGAGCGCATCGCGTAGACCGTCGCCGAGGAGGTTGCAGCAGATCAGCAGCGTGACGAGCAGGCTGGCCGGCACCAGCAGCATCCACGGCGCCGACTGCATCTCCTGCGCCCCGTCGTTGATGAGGCTGCCGAGGCTCGCGAGCGGCTCCTGCACCCCCAGCCCGAGAAAGCTCAGGAAGCTTTCGAAGATGATCATCTGCGGGATGGTGAGCGTCGCGTACACCGCGACCGTGCCGACCAGGTTGGGGAGGATGTGGCGTGCGATGATCGCGGGCGTGCCGACCCCGAGCGCGCGCGCCGCCTCGATGAACTCGCGGCGCTTGAGGGACAGCGTCTGGGCGCGCACGATGCGCGCCATCGTGAGCCAGCCGACCGCGCCGATCGCAACAAACAGCACTGCGAGACTGCCGCGCTCGAACAGCGTCGTGAGAATGATCACGATGAACAGATACGGCAGCGAATACAACACATCAACGAAGCGCATCATCCACTCGTCCGTGCGCCCGCCGGCATATCCCGCAACCGAGCCCCATGTCACGCCGATCACGACGCTCACCGCGCTCGCGAGCAGGCTGATCAGCAGCGAAATGCGCAGGCCGTGCAGGCTGCGGACGAACAGGTCGCGCCCCAGGCGGTCGGTGCCGAGCCAGTGCGAGGCTGCGAGTTGCGGCGCAACGGCGAGGTGCCCCCAGTCGAGACTGTCGTAGGCATACGGGCTCAACGCCGGGCCGAGCAGCGCCGCCAGACCGA
>VBNY01000479.1 GCA_005877705.1 Gammaproteobacteria bacterium | reverse complement strand
CGGTATCAAGAAGATCGTCCACCAGACGCGCCAGCGTAGCGACCTGCCGCTCGACCAACTCGTTCGCGCGTACCCCCCGCGGGTCCCCCGCGGGCACGGTCCTCATGATCTCCACGGCATTGCGCAGCGGAGCCAGGGGATTGCGCAGCTCGTGCGCGAGCACCGCGAGGAACTCGTTCTTGTGCCGGTCGGCCACGCCCAGCTCTTCCACTCGCCGGCGCAGCGCTTCCTCCAGCCGCTTGCGTTCGGTGACGTCGCGGTTGGTCTCCAGCACGAGCTCCCGCCCGCCCTCCGACAACGCGACCTGGATGCTGTCCACCACGATCTCGGGACCATCCTTGGTGCGGTGAACGAGCTCACCGGTCCAGCAACCTTCGCGTTTGAGTGCCTCGTTCAGCGCGGCGTGTGTGCCCGTGTCCTTGTTGAGCAGCTGCTGAGTGAGGTTTCCCAACGCTTCCTCCTTAGTGAACCCGTAGAGGAGCTCCGCGCCGTGATTCCAATACTCGATCGAGCCGTCCATCTTGTGGACGAAGACCGCCTCGTGCGACTGCTCGAGGAGCCGCGCCTGACGCTCGAGCACGGCGCGGTTCTGCTTCACGGACTCGATGTCCAGCAGCGCGACGACTGCGCCGTCAATCTGGTTGTCGACCAGCCGGTACGGGCGCAGCCGCAACAGATACCAGCGGCCGTCCTCGCCCTGCACCTCGAGCTCGCGTGTCGTGCCCGTATCGATGACCTCGCTGAGCTGTCGCGGCAGGTCGCTGACATTGAAGTTGAGCTTGATGTCGCCGATCGCGCGGCCGACGTCGGTGCTGATCAAGTTGAAGAGCTTCTCCGCCATGGGCGTGAAGCGCCGAATGCGCAGGTCGCGCCACACCATGACGATCGCCATCTGCACGCTGCTGAACAGATTGATGAGATCGCTGTTGAGGCGGCTCAACTCCTCGTTGCTGTTCTGCAGCTCCTGGTTGACCGTGGTGAGCTCCTCGTTGCTCGACTGAATCTCCTCGCGCGAGGTCTCGAGCTCCTCGTTGATGCTCTGCAGCTCCTCGTTGGCCGACTGCACCTCCTCGTTGGCCGACTGCAGCTCCTCGTTGGCCGCCTCCTGCTGCTCGATGACCGACTGCAGATACTCGCGGGTCGCGCTCAGCTCTTGCGTGAGGCGGTTGATATGCTTGTCCGCCTCCCGCCGCGCTGCGGCTTCCTCCGCAGCCGCGCCCGGCCGCTTGCCGCCCCGGCCGTCACGCGCGCCGACAACGCGCGCGCGCACCGGACTCTCGAACATGATCCAGTAGCACCTGCCGCTCGTTTGGGATCGGCCCAGCGGTATCACGCACAACGTGACGTCGTGATGTCCGCCGTTGGACTTGATGCGCACGCCTTCTTCGCGCACGGGCGACTCTTCCCGCCGAGCGCGCCGCAGCAGTCCCCGCAGCGACACGAGCATTGCCGGGCGCTGGAGCGAGGTACAGCCCCGTGTCGCCCCGGAATTGCAACACTTCCCCTTCATCGTCGACCAACACCCCGGCCGGGACATAGCGCGCGAGCAGCTGGCGATCAGCTTCGCGGGACGCATCGGGCGCATAAACCTTCGGCGCGCCGCGCCAGTGCTCTGGCCGCTCCAGGGATAGCGGCGTGTAGGGCCCGACCGGGAAGCTCTGCTCGAGCCGCACCGTGCCGGGCTTCTTCGAGTAGATCTTGTGCTTGGAGTCCTCGAGCTCGAACAGAGCGCGGCTCGCACCGATCGTCTCCGACGGACCGAGGAACAGGAAGCCCTCGGGCCTGAGCGCATAATGCAGCACCGGCAGCAGCTTGCGCTGCAGCGCCGGCTCCATGTAGATCATCACGTTGCGGCAGCTGACGAGATCCATGCGCGACAGCGGCGGATCCGTGAGCACGTTGTGGCGCGCGAAGATGCACATGTTGCGGATCGCTTTCGTGACCCGATAGGAGCCGGCCGACTCAACGAAGAACTGCCGCAGGCGCTGCGCCGAGATGTCCTGGGCGATGCTCTTAGGGTAGAAGCCGGTGCGCGACTTCTCGATTCCGATGGTATTGAGATCGGTCGCATACACCGTGAGCGGTGCGACGCTTGCGGTTTCCGACGCATATTCCGCCAGGGCGATGGCGAGTGAGTACGCCTCCTCGCCGGTCGAGCAACCGAGCACCCAGACGCGCACCGGGTCCTTGCGGCCGCGATCCTTGAAAATCCGCGGAAACACTTTGGTCTTCAGCGCCTCGAACGCCTCGGGGTTGCGGAAGAAATCGGTGACGCCGATCAGGATGTCCTGGTAGAGGGCCTCGCCCTCGCGCGGGTTCTCGCGCAGAAAGTGCGCGTACTCCGCGAAGCTCGCCAGCTTCTGCAGCACGATGCGCCGCAGGATACGCCGGCGCAGAGTGTTGGATTTGTATTGCGTGAAATCGACGCCGCTGCCACGGTGCAGAATATCCAACACCTGGTCGATATCCTGGTCGGCACTGAAATCCGTGTCGGCCTGCGCCACATAGGGGTGGCGCGCGATGCGCAGCAGCTCGCGCGCGATACTCGCCGGCGGCAACACGAAGTCCACGCAGCCTGCGGCGATGGCGCTGCGCGGCATGCCGTCGTGCATGGCGGTTTCGTCCTGCGCAAACGTTATGCCGCCCGCCGCTTTGATCGCCGCCAGGCCCGCGGTGCCATCGGAGGCGGTGCCGGAGAGCACCACGCCGATGGCACGATGACCTTCGCTTGCCGCGAGCGATTCAAACAGGTGGTCGATCGGGTGATGTTGACCTTCGGCTCTCGGGGTGAGGCGCAAGCGCCCGTCCCGGAGAACTATGCTGCACGCGGGAGGCAGCACATACACGCGATTGGGCTCGAGAGGCGACTCGTCGCGCGCCTCGGCCACCGGCATCGAGGTGGCTCGCTGCAGAATCTCTGCCAGCATGCTCTCGTGGGCGGGCGCAAGGTGCTGCGCGAAAACGAGCGCCAGACCCGAATCCGCCGGCAGCTCCTTCAGCAGCGCGGTGAATGCTTCGAGTCCTCCCGCGGAGGCTCCGACACCGACGATGGCGGCAGCGCTACCGAGCGCTTCGGGGCTTGCGACTGCCGTGGCGCGCACGCTGTCCGCCGCCCGAACCTGACTGCCGGTG
>VBNY01000480.1 GCA_005877705.1 Gammaproteobacteria bacterium | reverse complement strand
GCGCAATTGTCCGGCCGCGGCCGCTTGGTCGGGTAATTGCAATTCACGGCCGGGTATAAGAGATTGTGGACATGAGGACCCGTGCGTCCCAGAGTCCCGGCGCTACTCCCAACCTGCGGCATCTCATGCTGTTCGATCAGGTGGCCCGGCGCGGCAGCGTGAGCGCGGCGGCACGCGCGGCGCACCTCAGTCAACCCGCGGTGACCCAGGCGGTAGGTCACATTGAGGCCGCACTGGGAGCGCGTCTCATGCAACGCAGTTATACCGGGCTGGCGCTCACCGGTGCGGGCCGTGCGGCCGCTCAACGGGTCGACCGGGCACTCCAGATGCTCCGGGAAGCCCTCGTGGCGGTGCGCACGCGCTCAGCTCATGCGACGTCCGAAGATGTCTTGAGGGGCATCACTTCCACGCAACTCAAAGCGCTCATCGCCGTGGTCGAGGCGGGCGCTTTTGCCCGTGCGGCACGGCGCGCCGGGCGCGCACGGGCCGCCGTGCACCGCGCTGCGCGCCAACTGGAGAAATCGCTCGGCACCGATTTATTCGAGGTCACGAGCTTCGGCGTGCGCCCGACCCGGGAGGCGGAAAAGCTGGCCTTGCGCACGCGCCTGGCGTTTGCAGAGATTGCCCAAGCCCAGGCAGAGGTTGCGGCTGCCCAGGGTACCGGCAGCGGCGCAACGGTAATCGGGGCCATGCCTCTCGCGCGCAGCGTACTGGTCGCACGAGCGGTCCTCGAATTCGCCGCGGCGCGACCTGAGCACGGGATCAGTATTCTGGACGGCACCTACGAAAGCATGCTGGGGGCTTTGCGCCGCGGCAGCGCGGATGTGCTCGTCGGTGCCTTACGCGATCCCATCCCGTTTGAAGACATTGTGCAGGAGCACTTGTTTGATGATCCGCTGGCGATCGTCGTGGGGGCACAGCATGCACTGGCCAGTAACGGCGCGCCCACCCTGGCGGCGCTTTCGCGCTATCCGTGGATTGCGCCGCGGCGCGAGTCTCCCCTGCGGCGGCATTTTGACGCGCTCGCCGAGAGACTGGACGTGCCGCGGACGGTGGCTCCGATCGAATGCAATTCTCTGGTCGCGGCCCGCTCGCTGCTGTTAGCGAGTGACCGCGTCATGCTCTTGTCGGAACACCAGATCCAACACGAGCTTGCGACCTGCCAGCTGGTCGCCTTGCCGCATCCGTTTGGAGCTGTGACACGGTCGATCGGACTGACAGTTCGGCGCGACTGGCGACCGACGCAGGTGCAGGCGCAACTCGTAGAAGGACTGCGGCGCCACGCGCGGGCGGCTTCCTCCCGGCAAGCCAGCCGCAATTCGGCGACAGCATGAGTCGCAGCGCATCAGTTCTTCGGCCGGGTCTGAAATAGGCTCGGTCATCATGCGCTCTACTCAGGTGGCGATCGTCGGTGCGGGGCCTTCGGGGCTGCTGCTCGCGCAGCTGTTGCGTCGCAACGGGATCGACTCGGTCGTACTGGAGAGCCGCTCCCAGGATCACGTGCAAGCCCGCATCCGCGCGGGGCTGCTGGAGTGGACCACCGTGGAACTGCTTCAGGAGGCCGGCGTTGGCGAGCGCATGATGCGAGACGGACTCGTCCATGACGGCTTTGACGTCGCCTTCGCCAACGGTCATCACCGGATAGACCTCAAAGGACTGACCGGGAGAAGCGTTCTGGTCTACGGGCAAACCGAACTTCAAAGGGACCTCGTGCAGGCCAGAGCGAGCGAACCGGGGGCCGTTCTCTGGCAAGTGGGCGACGCCACGCCGGCACGCGTCACGAACTGCGGTGCAATTTCATCGCTGGCTGCGATGGCTACCACGGCGTCAGCCGCGCGGGTGTACCGCGGGAGAAGCTTTCACAGTTCGAGCGCGTGTACCCGTTTGGATGGCTCGGGCTGCTGGCCGATGTGCCGCCGCTGCATGAGGAGCTCGTGTACGCCAATCACGAACGGGGGTTTGCACTTTGCAGCATGCGCTCACGGGATCGGAGCCGCTACTACGTGCAGTGTTCACTTGAGGACAAGGTGGAGCAGTGGCCGGATAGCCGTTTCTGGGATGAGCTGCACGCTCGCCTGCCCGAGCGGTACGCCACTCGGCTGACGACAGGCCCGTCGCTTGAAAAGAGCATCGCGCCGCTGAGGAGTCTGGTTACCGAACCGATGCAATTCGGGCAACTGTTCCTGGTGGGCGATGCGGCGCACATCGTGCCTCCCACGGGGGCGAAGGGCTTGAATCTCGCGGCGGCCGACGTCCGGGTGCTGGCGCGGGGCCTGGTCGAGTTCTATCGGAGTCGAAGCTCGACGCTGCTTGATGAGTATTCCGCCAGGGCGCTGAGCCGGGTGTGGAAGGCGACGCGCTTTTCCTGGTGGTTCACCACGCTGATGCACAGGTTTTCCGAGGATCCGTTCGCGCAGCGCCTGCAGTTAGCCGAGCTGGAATATCTTGCTCGATCCACTGCTGCATCTCAGACGGTGGCGGAAAACTATGTCGGACTGAGATTTGACTGCTGATCGGGCGGCTTGACCGGCGACCGTGCCAATGGTATGCAAAGCTTACAAAACGACCGGTCGGGCTTCATGCACACCGTCACCTTGTATCACTGGGAACCCAACGCCAATTCCGGCAAGCCCATGCTGGCGCTGATGGAAAAAGGCGTGGCGTTCAACAGCCACTACCTCGACCTCCTCAATTTCGATCAGCATCGGCCGGAGTATCTGGCGATCAATCCACAAGGGACGATCCCGGCGATGGTGCATGGGGAGCGCGTGCTCACCGAGTCGACCGCGATCATGGAATACGTCGACGAGGAATTCCCCGGTCCGCGCCTCATGCCCGAAGATCCTCGCGACCGCTGGCGCGTGCGCTGGTGGATGAAGTTCCTGGACCAGTGGCTCGGTCCCAGTTTCTCGATGATCGGCTGGAAGGTGTTTGTTGGCCCGGCGGTCAGCTCCAGGGACCCTGGGGAACTGAAGGCGGCCATCGAGCGGATTCCGCTCCCGGAACGCCGCGTTGCCTGGCGTAAGGCGATCTACGGACAGTTCGGCGAAGAGGAGCTCAAGGAGTCCCTGCGCCGCGTGGCGCTCGGCATCCGCATGCTGGAGCAGGAACTTGCGAAACGGCCGTGGCTCGCCAGCAATCAGTACACCCTCGCCGACATCAACGGGTTCAATCTCGCTTATGCGCTGCCGCTGTCCCAGCCGGCGCTGTCCAACGACGAACTGACGCCCAACATACTGCGCTGGCTGCGCGCCATCTACGCGCGTCCCGCCACCAAGGCATGCTGGGCCATGGGAAGGACCAGCCTGGTCAAGCGCGTCACGATCCTCGCGCAGCCGCAGATCGGCCGGGGGCAGGTCACATGAGAATGACCTTGTACCA
>VBNY01000207.1 GCA_005877705.1 Gammaproteobacteria bacterium | reverse complement strand
AGCGCGACGTCGCGGTAGATGCCCCCAAACACGAAGAAATCGCCCGATAAGGGGATGACATCCTGGGTCGTCGCGCCGGGTTGTGGCCGACTGTTATCGGCTTTCACGACCAGGAGGTTGTCGCCGGCCGGATTGATCGCGGTCGATGCGTCGAAACGGAATCGTGCGAAGGCTCCAGCGTGCTTGCCCAGATAATGGCCGTTGAGCCAGACGTCGGTGACTGCACCAACCCCTTCGAACTGCAGAAAGTAACGGCTGGCGCGCGCGGCCGGGGGCGCGCTGAACCGCAGCCGATACCAGCCTACGCCCTGCACGGTGTTGGACAGCGGCGAGCGCGTCGTTCCCTCGTTGCCCAGCCGATTCCAGGTGTGGGGGACGTCGACTCGGGTCCAGTCCGAGTCGTCGAAGGCATCCCGTTCCACTCCGCTCAGCCCGGAGGCCTGCTTGAAACGCCACCCGGCATCGAGAGACATGAAGATGCGCGGCTCCGCCGTAAAGCCGCAGGGCGCGTGCAAACAGATCACGACGAGACTCCAGCCCGCGAGAACCGGACTGCGCGAACATCGCAACCACCGCATGGCGATGCTAAACATCCGTGGTCCCGGTATCGGCCATCGAGTGCGCCAGCGCGCCGCGGCTACCAGTTAGTCATCGTGCCATCTTCCAGTCGGTTTACCGGAAGATAGGCGCGACGATAGGGATATTGGGCGGCGAGCGCCTCATCGATATCGACGCCGAGACCCGGCTCGTCGCCCGGATACAGCGAGCCCGCGGAGAACCGGTAGGCATGTGGAAACACTGCGTCGGTTTCCTGGGTGTGGCACATGTATTCCTGCAACCCGAAATTGGGCATCGACAGATCGAAATGCAGGGCCGCGGCCATGCACACCGGCGACAGGTCCGTCGCTCCGTGGCAGCCGGTCTTTACATCGTAGAGGTCGGCGAGCACCGCGATGCGGCGCAGATGACTTATCCCGCCCGCGTGCCCGACGCTCGCTCTGATGTAGTCGATGAGCTGCTCCTCGATGAGCTGCTTGCAGTCCCAGATGCTGTTGAACACCTCCCCCACGGCAAGCGGGGTGGTCGTGTGGCGGCGGATGAGACGGAAGGACGCCTGGTTGTCCGCGGCGACGGTATCTTCCAGCCAGAACAGCCGATAGGGCTCGAGATCCTGGCCCAGGCGCGCCGCCTCGATGGGCGTCAGCCGATGATGCGCATCGTGAAGCAGGTCGATCTCCCATCCGAGAGCTGCGCGCGCCGCCTCAAACAACCTCGGTGTCGCGGCCAGATATTTGCTCGTGGACCACGTGTTTTCGGTCGGCAAGCCACCGTCGGCGGGCTCGTAGAACATCTTGTCGCGCGACACGCCGTACGTCGAAGCGAGACCGGGAACCCCCGACTGCAGCCGTATCGCCGTATAGCCCATGTCGCGGTAGCGCCGCGCCTCGGAAATCGTCTCTTCGAGCGTCTCGCCGTTGGCGTGACCGTAGACCCGGACTCCGCTTCTGCACGCGCCACCCAGTAATTGATAGAGCGGCATTCCGGCCTCCTTGGCCTTTATGTCCCACAGCGCGGTGTCCACCGCCGCAATCGCGCTCATCGTCACCGGGCCACGGCGCCAGTAGGCGCCACGGTAGAGAAACTGCCAGATGTCCTCTATCTGGTGTGCGTCGCGGCCGATCAGACTCGGTGCGACGTGGTCGGCAAGATAGCTGGCGACCGCCAGCTCCCGGCCGTTCAGGGTTGCATCCCCGAGACCGTAGCTGCCGGCAGCCGTCTCGATCTTGAGTGTTACGAAATTACGCCCCGGGCAGGTAACGATCACGCGCGCCGCGGTGATCGGCAGGGTTCTGGTCTTGGACATCGTGCGAGACGGACCAATTCTCTCTGGTAAGGCCACTTAAGCGCACGGCCGGATTGTGCGTCAAGACCTGGCGGCGTGGCAAATCGCCCCGCTCAAGCCACCGTTCGGCGCGCTGGGCCGGGCTGTGTCACCAGAGTGGCCAGTCCTCCCTCCTGATGTTGAAAATGTGGCCTGACCAGTATAAGTTAGCGCAACCAACACAAAGATGGCCCGTTGCGCTTCAGGGGGTAGCGGCCATGCCATCCATGAATCGTGCGCTTGTTGGGGGAACCGGCGCGCTTATCGCATGCCTGGCTCCCACGGTCTGTGTTCCAGCGGATGAGCCCCCGCAGCTCGAAGAGGTGGTGGTCACCGCGGAAAAGCGCGTGGAAAACGTTCAGACCGTGCCGATCGCGGTGACCGTCGTGGGCGGAGAGACTTTTACCAAAGCGAATGTGTCGGGGTTCTCCGATCTGGTGAAATTCACTCCCTCCGTGACGATGACTGCAGGCGATCAGCCCGCCAACAGCGCCATCGTCGTCCGCGGCATCGGGACATTTGCCTTCAGCGTCGCCGCGGAACCGAGCGTGCTGGTGGTGGTCGACGATGTCGCGGTGGGGTACCAGGCGCAGGCCTTTACGGACCTCGTGGATATCGACCGGGTCGAGGTGCTCAACGGGCCGCAGAGCACTCTGTTCGGCAAGTCCGCCTCGGCGGGTCTCGTCAATGTCACGACGCGGCCGCCGACTTCCACGTTCACCTATTTCGGCGATCTCAAGCTCACCGACGAGGACGAACAGCGCGCGACACTGAGTCTCTCCGGACCCCTGTCGGACACTCTCTCCTTTCGAGTGAGCGCGGCCGCCCGCCACTGGCGCGGCGACGTGCGCGACCTGGTCAGCGGCGCGAGAATCGATGACGATCGATCCGGGGGCGTGCGTGCCAAGCTGCAATGGCGGCCCAACGAGAACTTGAACGCCCAGTTCACGGTGCATTTCAACGAGGACCGCGCGAATTGCTGCGCCGTGCCGCTCGTGCGTCTCGATGCGGGCGCGCTTGCTCTCGGCGTTGCGGCCCTGCCGCCGTCGGTGGCGATCCCGGGTGTCGTTCCAGGCCCGGACAATACCGCCGTCAGCGTGGATCAGGTGCCGATAGCAAATGCCGAGGACGTTGGGCTCACTTCGCATGTGTCCTACGACTTCGGCAACGTCACGCTGCTTGCGATCACTGGCATCGACCAATATCGCCTGCACGATCTGACCGACAATGACACGACGTCCGCGGACGTCATGCAATACTTCACGCCCTTCACGAATACGCAGCCGGCCGGCTCCAATCCGCCGTCCAGCCCGCTTTCGCATGGCGGGTTGCTGCAGGGCGGACGCTTCGCGGTCAAGACGTTCAGCCAGGAATTCCGCGTCGCGTCCAATGGCCAGCATGACTTCAACTATCTGCTCGGCGCCTTCTTTTCCAACGAGGATCTCACTCGAAGCTTCGCGCGCGGCTTCGTGGCCAACCGCAGGGCCATTGCCAACTGGCGCGGCGAGACCCGGTACGACAATTACGCGCTCTTCGGCCAGACCAACTGGGTCTTTCTGCCGCACACCACGCTGATCACGGGTCTGCGCCTGAACCGCGAGGAAAGCATCTACAGCTATGACGATTACTATCGCGTAATCCATTTCCCCGCCTTCGGCCTGCCGACCTTGAATGTGGACGATGCCACGCTCGGCAAGCTCGGCCTGCAGTACCAGGCGACGGACGACGTCATGGCGTTCGCGTTCTTCGCCAAAGGTTACAAGGGCGTCGCGTACGACCTCGTGACGAGCCTGAGCGCCGCCGAAGCGGCCAGCTTCCCTGTCAAGCCTGAAAAATCCAACGATTACGAGGCCGGCATCCGCAGCGAGTGGTTCGAGCGGCGCCTCGCGCTGAATGCGACCGTGTACGACACGGAATACTCGAATTTCCAGGTGCAGACGATCGTCCCGAACATCCTGAACTCGTTCATCCTCACGAATATCCCCAAGGTGCGCAGCCGTGGGCTCGAATTCGAAGCGCTCGCGCGGATCACGGGCGCTCTGCACACCAACCTCGGCTATGCATACACGGACGCTCACGCCGTCACCTACCCCGTCGGCCAGTGCTACGGCGGGCAGACCGTCCCGGCTACCTGCAGCGGCAGTCCTGCGTTTCAAGACCTGTCAGGCGCAACCCTGCCAAACGCCCCGAAAAACAAAGTCACCGTCGGCCTGGATTACCACACGCCGTTGCCGGTCGTGCCGCTCGATGCCGACCTCAGTATCCACACTTTCTGGCAAAGCACGGAGAACTTCTCCATCAACAGGGACCCCGGCACGGTTCAGCCCTCATACGGCATCACGAACTTGAATCTCCAGCTGACGCCGCGCTGGTACGAGAGCTTCAGCGTCTCTCTGTTCTGCAACAATGTATTCGACAAGCACTACGCCGTGAACCTGGGCAACGTCCGCGGCAATTGGACCTACGCGAGCCCGGCGGGGACCGCTTACACCCATGAGCTACCCCGAGACTACAACCGCTACTTCGGCGTCCGGGTAGCCTTCCAGAGTCGTTAGCTGGACTCTTTCAGACCGCCAGCCGCCGCGTGTACTCGTGGCGCTTGCTGACAGCTTTCTTGCGGGCGCTATCTACCGCATCGGTCTCCGTTGCGGCCAGCAGGCCCTCAATGACTTGCGCCAGGTGATCGCGCATCGCGCTGCGCGCAGCCTTGGCATCGTGTTTGCGCAAGGCCGCCAGAATGCGCCGATGCTCGCTGATGCGCGGTTGCACACCGACGCGGCGCGCTCGATCCAGCATGTGCGCGCAGAGCGGTGATTTGTAGCGTATGTCCCACAGGTTCTCGATGACCGTCGTGATCGCGCTGTTGCGGGTGGCCCTGGCGATGGCGACGTGAAAGCGGCGGTCCGCCATTTCACCCTTCTGCCGGCGCTCGTTCTCCTTGACCATGTCCTCGAGGATGGCTTCGAGCTCCGCCAACTGCTCCTCGGTGATGATAGTGGCCGCAAGCGCGGCCGCCTCGCCTTCGAACAGGCGTCGCGCCTCGGTCAGCTCGAACGCTCCGATATCGAGGTCGTCCGCGCCGATCTGCGCCGGCGGATGCTCGGTGACATAAATTCCCGAGCCGTGCCGCGCTTCCACGAGACCGCGGATTTCGAGGGCAATCATCGCTTCGCGGATCGTCGGCCGGCTGACCTTGAACGCGCCGGCCAGGTCGCGCTCCGAGGGCAGCCGCGCGCCCGGCCGGTAATCCCCCGACTTGATCGACGTCGTGACGGAATCTGCGACCTGGCGATACAGCTTGCGGGTATCGATCGTGGGGGCCATGACAGTTGAATCTTGACCGCTTCGCCCGCGGATGGCAATGCGGCCAGGCCACTTGTCTTCGAGCGCCTCGGGACCCGATCGGGATAGCACCGTGAGGCCGTTGCCGCCTCGAGCGGCTGATGAGATCATCGCGCGCATGAGCGGCGCGCCACCTCTGGATCTCGATTTCGTCCGCCGCCAGTTTCCTGCGTTCGCGGAGCCGTCTCTCGAGGGTCAGGCGTTCTTCGAGAATGCCGGCGGCTCATATCCATGCTGGCCGGTCGTCAACCGTCTGCACGAGTATTACCGCCGACTGAAGCTACAGCCGTACTACCCCTATGCAGCCTCCACGGAGGCCGGCGAGTGGATGGATGCCGCTCGTGCGCGGCTGGCCGAATACCTGGGCGTGACCGCTCACGAAGTGCACTTCGGGCCGTCGACCTCGCAAAACACCTATGTGCTCGCCCAGGCTTTCAGCAAGCTGTTGCAGCCGGGTGACGAGATTGTCGTCAGCAATCAGGATCACGAAGCCAACAGCGGCGCCTGGCGGAAATTGACCTCGTACGGAATTGCGGTCAAGGAGTGGCGCGTCGATCGGGAAACGGGGATGCTCGATGTTGCGCAGCTCGAGCGGCTGTTGACTGACCGCACGCGGCTACTCACTTTCCCACATGCGTCCAACGTCGTGGCGCACATCAACCCGGTGGCGGAGATCGTCGCCAAGGCGCGCGCGGCAGGAGCCGCCACAGTGGTCGACGGCGTGGCCTGGGCACCGCATGGGCTGCCCGATGTGCGACAGTTGGGCGCGGATGTCTATCTGTTCTCGCTCTACAAGACCTACGGCCCACACCAGGGCCTGATGGTGATTGGCAGCGAGCTGCTCGATCGCCTGGGCAATGAGGGCCATTACTTCAACGCACAGGATGCGCGCACACGGCTGGTGCCGGCCGGGCCCGATCATGCCCAAGTCGCCGCCTCGCGCGGCATCGCCGAGTACTTCGATGCGCTCGCCGCGCATCACGGCATCGCAGATCAGGCCGCGCGCCCGCAGCGGGTTCGCGAGTTGCTGCGCGCCGCCGAAATCCCGCTGTTGGCCACGCTGCTGGAATACCTGCAGGGACGCAAAGACGTCCGCATTCTCGGTCCCGCGGTGGCGCGCGAGCGCGCGGCGACGGTCTCGTTCGTCACCCACTCGGTGGCCCCGGCGAAAGTGGTCGAGGCACTCGGGCGACGTGGATTCATGAGCGGTTACGGTGATTTCTACGCCGTGCGCCTCATGGAGGCCTTGGGCGTGAGCCCAGCGCATGGCGCCGTCCGCCTCTCCTTCCTGCACTACACCTCGCCCGCTGAGATGACCGGGGTCATTGCCGCACTGGATGCGGTGCTTGGCTCCAAGGGAGATTGAATCGCAGCGGATTGACTACGCGCGCCCGGATTCCACGGTTGCGCTTCGAAGCGCTGCTCCGAGCCTCAATCGTCAGCATCGTGTCCCACCTGCCCCGTGCGCACCCCCGGATATGGACGACCCCCCATCAGGCCCTCCCAGAGTATGCGGTTATAGGCCTGTGCGTCGGCAGTATCGCGCCGCGTGAAATCCATGCCGCGCGTGCGCTGCGCCCACCAGCTCGCCGGATGCGAGGGGCGCTCGATCGGGGCCGATGCGTCCGGACCGGGTCCCGAAAGCTCCACTGCTCCTGGTGCAGATCGAAGATCTCGGTCATCGGCCGCACGTGCGCATCGAAAATTCCCAGATGATCCAACCCCAACAGGTCCGTCATGGTGCGAATCATGTTGATGGTCGTATAGCGCGCACTGACCACAGCGCCATGCTTCACATAGGGGCCGGCCACGAAGGCGATGCTGCGGTGGGCATCGACGTGGTCAGGGCCATCCTGGGCGTCGTCCTCGACGACAAAAATCAGCGTGTCGCGCGCATACCGGCTACGAGCCACGGCCTCAATCAGGCGTCCGAGTGCGTAGTCGTTGTCGGCAACCTGGGTCTCCGGAGTATCGACTCCGTCGAGCGCCCCGGGAGCCCCGCCGCTCGTGTGATCCATGATCAGACAGACCATGCTCAGCGCCGGCAGATCGCCGGACTTGACGTACCCGTTGAACTCGCGCTCCCACTCCGCTTCCCGGTAGAAATCCGGATAGCTGGTATCGAAGCTCCGAAAGTAGGGATCGGTGAGTGCAACCAGCTCCGGGTGTGCCGCGGAGGCCATGGGGACTTGATGCTGCGCGGGCTGGCGCTCCATGGGGATGGCCAGCGGCCCCCATTCGCGGTCGTACAGCGTCTGATCGACGTCCCATCCATAATTGCGCACCCTCAAGTGCGCGCGCAGCGCCGCATTCCACAGATATCCCTGCTCGATCTCGCCGGGCTCCGGGCCATCGGGCGCGGCTACGTTGCGGTTGCCCGGTAGCAGGTCGGGATCCGGCGGCGTCGCCGGATTGGCGGCGTGACGTGCGGCGCCCGTAAGCCCGGTATTGATGGAGCGATTGACCCCCTGCCAGTCGTATGACCCGCCGCGCCCGATGTTGGAGTAGCTCATGGCGACATTCTTCGAGCCGATGTCGGTCTCCCGCGCCGCCATGCTCCAGGGCCAACCGTTGCCGCTTACTGCTCCCGGTACCGCGAAATTGTCGAGGTCGACGAAGCTCTCGGCCAAGCGATGCTGATTGGGTGTGATCGCGCGTGGAAACTCCGCGAGCGTCGCATCGCCATTGCCGACGCCGAGATCACCGAGCACCTGATCGTACGTGCGGTTCTCCTTGATGATGTAAATGACGTGCCGGATCCGCGCACGCAGCGCCGCCATCAGCCTGCTGTCGGCTTCACCGAGCGACAAGTCCCAGCCATTGTTCTTCGCGACCTGCTGCGTGAGGGCTGCCAGCGACGGGCTCGACGGCACCGGGACGGTCAGCAGACCAGCCTTCTCCAGATTCAACACATAAGTGTTGGGAATGAAGGCCTTGTCGCGCGCCGCGGCGGCCTTGCAGGGTGCGACGAGCCCGAAGCAGGTCCCCGGATTTGCGCCAGCGGGGCTGCGCGCGTTGATGATGTAAAGCGTGCCTCCATCGCGGGCCACGCCGACATCCTGTGGACTCCATCCGGTCGGGATGAGTCCGACGATGCCGACACCCCGGGGTTGCCGGGCGGAGCTACTGGCGAAATCAGGCGGCAGGTCGATCACCGCGAGGGAATTGGTGCCGCGATTGGTGACGTAGAGCGTACGCCCGTCCGGTGACAGGGCGAGCCCGTCGGGGGAGGCACCGTGATAAACCGATGGACCGAGTAGCTGCTCCGGTGCGACGGTGGAAAAACTCGTCAGCAGTACGTTTCGCCGCACGTCAATGACCGACACGACGTCCTGCAGATCGTTGGCGACGTAGAGAAGGGTCTGCGCGCGGTCGAGAACCATTTTGTTCGGAGCGCCCGGCACCGCAATCCGCGTCTTCACGGAGGGACGCGCCCCGGACAGATCGACAACCACGATCTCACGGTCCCGCACGCTCGAGACATACGCGGTCTCGTTCCCGACTATTGTCACCCAATATGGATACTCACCGCCCGGAGTACCGCTTGCTCCGCCGCTTCTGCCGGGACGCAAGTCGACCTCGGCATTCACGACGCCCGCCGACAGATCGATAACCGAAACGGAATCGTTGTAATGGTTGGCGACGACTAGGCGGTGGCCGTCGGCCGTGACGGCCAGTCCGGCGGCGAGCGGCCCCAGAACGTACGCCTTCAGCGCGGCGTTCTTCTCCCCGGCAGGCCTACCGTTGATCTGCAGCACCCCGTTGGCGAGCGCGTGGTGGTTGAGTTCGATGGGCGGTCGATTCGAGGCGCTCCATCCGTCTGCACTCCGCGAGTAGACGTAGACATTGTCGTCCACGCCCCCGGAGACGTAAAAGTGCCTGCCGTCAGGGGCGAACGCGATTCCAGAGTAGGTGTTTGCAATTGGAATCACCTGTCGCTGCACGGGCCGCACGCCGGTGACATCGAAGACGAACACATACTGATTGGAGCCGGCGGGGTCCGGTGTTTCGAAGTCGCCGTTGGTGTTATAACCGCTCGTCAGGACCAGCAGCGAGCGTCGATCCGGACTCATGGCGAGACTTACGGCGCCATCGGCCCGGAAGTCCGGATAATCGCGCAGTCCCGGGTTCAGGGGCACGAACGTGGAGTCCGGCGCGGCGGTCGGCGTGAGCAGCTGACCTGTTGGCAGCCGGGTGACGCTCGGGCGTCCGCTTGGCAACTGCAGGTTCCTGCGGGCAGTCAAGCCCACCAAGGCTGCCCCGGTCACCAGGGCGCCGGTGGCGATCGCGACGCCGATAAGCGTCGCTACCGCAGTCTTCGGCTTCAAACCTCGCATGCCCGACCCCCGAGCGCGTGCAGATCCCACGGCTATTGAGTGATGCCAAGCTGGTCGAGAATGAACGCGTACTCGCGCGCGGTATCGTGGTACCGCTGGAAGCGGCCGGACTTGCCGCCATGCCCGGCCGTCATGTTCACGCTGAATACGAGTGGATGATGGTCCGTCTTGGCGGCACGCAGCTTGGCCACCCACTTGGTCGGCTCGTAGTACTGCACCTGCGAATCCCACAGCCCGGTGAAGACCAGCATTGCCGGGTAGTCCTGCGCCCTGACGTTGTCGTACGGTGAGTAGGAGCGGATGTAGTCGTAGTACAGCTTCTGTTTGGGGTTACCCCATTCGTCGAATTCATTGGTGGTGAGCGGAATGCTCTCGTCCAGCATGCTCGTGACCACATCGACGAAGGGCACGTAGGCAATGATCGCACGGTAGTCATGCGGCGCCATGTTCGCCACCGCAGCCATCAGCAGGCCGCCGGCGCTTCCGCCTTCCGCGAATACCTTGTCCTTGTCGGCATAGCGATGCTGAACGAGGTACTCCGTGACATCGATGAAGTCGGTGAAGGTGTTCTTCTTGTGCAATAAGCGCCCGTCCTCGTACCACTGCCGACCTAGCTCCTGTCCCCCGCGAATGTGAGCGATCGCGACCACGAAGCCGCGGTCGAGCAGGCTCACCCAGTTGGAGCGGAACGTTGGGTCCGTGGAGATGCCGTACGAACCATACGCGTACTGGTACAGCGGCGCACTACCATCCAGCCGCGTACCCTTGCGATAGGCGACGGACACCGGAATCTGCTTGCCAT
>VBNY01000206.1 GCA_005877705.1 Gammaproteobacteria bacterium | reverse complement strand
CAACCAGGTGAGCGAAGGAACCCATGGTAGACCGACACTTCGTACGCCACCGCGTACCGCCGCATCGGGATCCCGAGTCACCGTGCCGGCAACGGCGGTGACCTGGCCGCCGACATCCGCGTTGGGGCCAAGCTCGACGTTGCCGAGAACGGCGGCCACGTCGCCCTTCACCTTGCTGTTGACATAGATGCTGCCCATTACCGCGACCGCAGCGTTACCCACCGGCCCGGTGACGCGCGTGTTGCCGAGTACGGAAACGACGACGTCGGAGACCTCTCCTGCGCTGACCGATGCACCTAAAACAGATACCACTACGTCTGCCCGCTCACCGGCGGCAAGAGTCGAATCGTGCCCGACGCTGACGATCACATTCTCGTGCGGCGGAGTTGGCGCCGCAGCTGCAGCGCCCAATACCGGCGTAGACGGGTTGCTCAGCTCGGCACTGCGCTCGCTGTGAGCAACACCAGTCAGCAGCGGCAGGCAGCCAAGCGCCGCAAACGCGGCTGACAACCTTCTGGTTCGATTTCTCATCGGCTACGTCCGGTGATCCGCGTTAACGAGGGGCCGTACAGAGTGCGATAAGCGGCAGCACCCACACCCACCAGCAGTGCGTACAGCGCGAGCACGCCGACGATGCCGCCATAGAGCCAGAGCGGCGGAATGCGGTGCAGCAATGTGGCGCCAACATCCCCGGCTGTCGAGCCAAGCAGTGATACCAGCGCGCGCGCGCTCTGAACCCATGACAACGAGCGGCTGACGGGTGCGGGGAGTTGTACCGCGCCGAGGTTGGTGTTGAACCAGACGGTGACCTCAAGCATCGCGCGCGCAAGGCCGCTACATGCGAGCACAAAGACAACGCGAGGCGCCATGGGCCAGTAGGCGAATGATCGGCGCCACCACGGCAGCGCTGCACGTTGCTGCAGCGCTGCGAAGACGCGCGTATGCAGCGTTGGCGGCGCCGCAAGCGCCGGCTGCTCACGGCAGGCGCGGTCGATGAGCTGCTCCAGTCGAGCCTGGTGTTCAGCAGTTAGTTTCATGAGGGTGATGGTTTCGAATGAGCATCGCTAAAGTTGCGCACGAGCCAGCAGGTTTGCCAGTCTCACGCGCGCACGCAGAATGTCGCTTCTTACCTTGGCAAGAGAAATACGGAGCTGACGCGCGATGTCTTCGTATGACAGCTCTTCAAAGTGATACAGCACCAGTGGCACGCGCTGGTGCTCGGGCAACCGACGCAGCGCCTGTTCGACTAACAGTCGACGTTCCTCCGCGGCAATCCCGTCAAGCGCACCGTCGGCCACGGCGAGGTCGAGTTGCGATTCCTCCTCGGTCGCCTGCTCGCGGCGCGACTCCGAGAACAATCGCCAGCGCCTGCGATAGCGTGACAGATGATTGAGGCTCAGGTTCGTGGTCACCGTCTTCAGCCAGCCACCCTTGGTGGCGCTGGTTCGCAGCTGCTCAAAATTCTCATAAGCCTTGAGGAACACATCCTGCGCGACGTCTTGCGCCTGCGCTTCGTTACCGAGCAGGCGCGCGGCCGTGGAGAAAACCATGTCCTGATAGGCGTGCATGAAGCTTGCGAACTCCGTTGAGCGGATCGGATCCGGGGCTGGCGTTTGCACGGCAATGTGGTCGTTTATGCCCAGAACACCGCTCGTCGCGCAAAGTTGCAGCAGATTCGCGCTGCTGCCGCAGTAGGCGGCCCACGGCCGCTCAAATCGCGCCGGCCGCCGGCAGCCGATCGCTTACCGGGGCTCCAGCAGGAAGGCGAGCGCTGCCGCGCACGGCTGCGCCACCTTGAGCATCAGTAACTCGTCGGCGCGTGTGCGGCCTAGATTCACCGCGGCGATCGGCTTGCCGGCTAGCGCCGCGGTCTGCGCGAAGCGATAGCCGGAATACACCATTAGTGAAGAGCCGATCACCAGCATCGCATCGGCCTGTTGGAGACGCAGCATGGCGGTCGCCACGCGCTCCCCGGGTACGCTCTCGCCGAAGAACACGACGTCCGGTTTCAGCAATCCGCCGCATGAGCAGCGCGGCACGTCGAAGCGCGTGAAATCCAAGCCCTCGAGATCGGCGTCGCCATCGGGCGCTTCGCGCGCATCGAGCTCGGCCCAGAGCGGATTGCGCAGCAGAAGCTCCTTTTGCAGCTCCTCACGCGGCAGCCGGCGGCCGCAGCTCATACAGCGAACCAGATCGAGCCGACCATGCAGATCGATCACGCTCGTGCTGCCGGCTGCCTGGTGCAGGCGATCGACGTTCTGCGTCACGAGAAGCTCTAGGTGGCCTTGCCGCTCGAGACACGCGAGCGCGCGATGTGCGTTGTTGGGACTCGCCCGCCGGAAGCGGCGCCAACCGACCAGACTGCGCGCCCAGTAGCGCTGGCGAGTGTGCGGATCGCGCATGAAGGCTTGAAACATGACCGGCGGGGTCCGCTTCCAGTCGCCGTCGGCATCGCGGTAATCGGGAATGCCTGAGTCGGTGCTGCAACCGGCGCCGGTCAGAACGAACAGCCGCGGATATTGGTCGAGGAATTCGCTCAGCTCGTCGCTTTCCATTGAGCGACTATCCTTTAGGCCGCGGGACAAGTGCAACCCGCGGGGTCGCAAGGCCGAAGCCCATGGCGTGGGAACGCAACGCACTGCTTGACTCTGCCGCTCGACAAGGCAAGGATCTGCCGCCGCAACTTACTACCGGATCGCACTATGCGAGCAATCATTGTGCTGTGTGGCGCGCTCGTAGCCGCGCCAGGCTGGACTGCGCCCGTGCAGACGAAGATGCCGCCAGCCCCGACCGCTGACGAGCTCATCGCCAGGCACATCGAAGCCCGCGGGGGCGCGGAGCGGCTCAAGTCGATCCAGAGCCTGCGCCGCGAAGGTCGGCTGCTGGTCGCCTTCGGCGATCAGATCATCGAGCTTCACCTGGTCGACCTGCAGGCGCGCCCCGGGCGGCGACGCGTGGAGGCGACCCTTCAGGGGCTCACCGACGTGCAGGCGTACGACGGCAAGGAGGCCTGGCAAATCGACCCCTTCCAGGGTCGTAAGGATCCGGAGCGGCTGGCGCCCGATGAGGTCAAGACCCTCGTTCTCGGCGCGGATCTCGACACGCCGCTCGTTGATTACCGCGCCAAGGGTCATTCGGTCGAGTATCTCGGGCTCGAGGACGTCGAGGGCTCGCCGGCACACAAGCTGCGCGTCGCGCTGAAATCGGGAGATGAGATCACCTACTTCATCGATCCCGACTCCATGATGGTGATCCGGGCAATCGAGAAGCAACTCGTGCGCGGCACCGAGAAGGAGGTCGAGACGGACTTCGGCGAGTACGAACGGGTGAACGGTGTCTGGGAGCCGATGTCCGAAGAGTCCGGCGCCAAAGGCAGTTCTGCGAACGAAAAAGAGCGCAGTCTGTTCGAGAAGGCCGAGGCAAACGTGCCGCTGAACGATGCGGTGTTCGCCTTTCCGGTTGCTGCGCAAGCGACCAAGGAGAGTGCAAAGTGAGAACGCATGCGCTCGCAGCTGTCGTCACGGCGTCATTGTTTTCGTTGCCCCTGGTGGCGGCGGCCGCCGGCCTCGACTCGGCGGCTGTGTCCGGTCTCGGGGCGCGCAACATCGGCTCGGCGGTGATGAGCGGACGCATCTCCGCGGTGGCGGCCCGACAGGAGAAGGACGGCAAGGTCACGGTGTTCGTTGGCGCCGCCTCGGGCGGGGTGTGGAAATCACTCGACGGCGGCACCACGTTCAAGCCCGTATTCGACAAGCAGCCGGTGCAATCCATCGGCGCGATCGCGCTCGACCCGTCGGATTCCAAAGTGGTGTGGGTCGGCACCGGCGAGAGCTGGACGCGCAATTCTGTCTCGATCGGCAACGGCATCTACCGCTCGGCCGACGGCGGGGATACCTGGGACCACCGGGGCCTGCCGGAGTCCGAGCGCATCGCGAAGATTCTCCTGGATCCACGCAACGGCAACACCGTCTATGCGTGTGTGCCGGGGAAGTTGTGGTCCGATTCGCCCGACCGTGGCCTCTACAAGACGAGCGACGGCGGCCAGAGCTGGCAGCAGGTGCTGAAAGGCACGAATCTCTCCACCGGCTGCGCTGGCCTTGCCATGGACCCGCGCAATCCCGACAGACTGTTCGCCGGGTTATGGGACTTTCGCCGCAAGGGGTGGACCTTCCGTTCCGGAGGCGACGGCCCGCAGGCGTCATCGGGCTCGGCCCTGTTTCTCACCGAGAACGGGGGGCGGAGCTGGACGCGGCTCGACGCGCGCTCTGCCAAAGGGCTGCCGCCGGCGCCGTGGGGCCGGCTGGATGTGGCGATCGCCCCGTCCCATCCGGATACCCTCTACGCGGTGATCGAAAGTACCCGCAGCGCACTGTTCCGGTCCGATGACGGGGGGCGTACGTGGGAGGAGCGGGATCGGAGCCAGAGCATGGTGTGGCGGCCGTTCTACTTCGCGAATCTCGTTGTCGATCCGACCAACCCCGACCGTCTCTTCAAGACGGATCTGGCGCTGATTGCATCCGAGGATGGCGGCAAAAGCTTCGCCAACGTCGGCGCCAGCACCCACGGCGATCATCACGCAGTCTGGATCAATCCAGCCAATCCCAAACACGTCATCACCGGCGATGACGGCGGCCTGTTCATAAGCTACGACGGCGGCAACAGGTGGTGGAAGAGCGATAACCTGCCGCTGTCGCAGTTCTACCACGTGTCTGTCGATGACAAGGATCCGTATCAGGTCTACGGCGGGCTGCAGGACAACAGCTCGTGGATCGGAGACTCGGCGTACCCGGGGGGCATCACTAACAACCGCTGGGAAGCCCTGCCCGCCGGCGATGGCTTCTGGGTGTTCCCGGACGCTGCCGATCCGAACTACGTCTACGCGGAGTATCAGGGCGGCTACATTGCGCGGGTCAATCGCGAGACGCTGGAAGCGCGCGACATCCAGCCGAAGGCGGGCTATCACGAGAAGCTGCGCTGGAACTGGAATACGCCGATCCACCTGTCGCCGAATGAGAAAGGGACGGTCTACATCGGAGCGCAGTTCCTGTTCCGCAGCCGCGATCACGGCCAGTCGTGGGAGCGGATCTCCCCCGATCTCACCACCAATGACCCGGCCAAGCAGAAGCAGGAGGAGTCCGGCGGCATCACCGTGGATAACTCGGCCGCCGAAATGCACACGACGATCTATTCGATCGCAGAGAGCCCGCGCAACGCGCAGGTAATCTGGGTCGGAACTGACGACGGCAATCTGCAAGTGACCCGCGACGCGGGCAAGACTTGGAGCAACGTCGTTGGCAACGTGCGCGGGCTGCCGAAGGCGAGTTGGGTCTCCTGGGTGGAAGCCGGACGCGCCAGCGACTCTGTCGCATACGCGGCTTTCGATCGACACACGTTCGGCGATATGTCACCGCACGTCTATCGAACGAATGATTTTGGTCGCAGTTGGACGCCGGTCGTCGCGGCGGACAGCGGCGTACGCGGCTATGCGCACGTCATCAAAGAGGATCCGGTCGATGACCACCTGCTCTATCTTGGCACCGAGTTCGGACTGTGGATCTCCATCGACGGCGGCGGGAGCTGGGCGGAATTCAAGGGCAGCGACTTCCCCGCGGTAGCCGTGCGGGACCTCGTCGTGCACCAGCGCGACAACGACCTCGTGATCGCCACTCACGGTCGCGGCATCTGGATTATCGACGATATCAGTCCGCTGCGCCGCCTGACCCCGCAGGTGCTGGGGAGCGAAGTGGCCTTTCTCGAGGGCCGGCCGATTCAACAGCGCACCGCAGGCTCCGGCGGCTGGGTGGAGGGCGATGCGCACTTCGCCGGCAAGAATCCAACCCCGGGCGCCGTCATAACCTATTACTTGAGTAAGCGGCACGTGTTCGGCCGTCTGAAGCTCGAAGTGTTTGATTCCAACGGTCAACTGCTCGATACGCTGCCCGCCTCCAAGCGCAAGGGTCTCAATCGCGTCGCGTGGAGCATGAGACTGAAGCCCCCTCGGGTACCGACCGCCGCGCAGGCCGCATTCTTCTCGACCCAGGGACCCCGCGTGCTGCCGGGCGCGTACCATGTGCGGCTGACGAAAGGCGACCAGGTCACCGAGACGCCAATCTTCGTAGGCCTCGATCGTCGTGCAGGATTCACCGCCGAAGAGCGGCAGGCACAATTCGAGGCGACCATGCACGCGCACGCGCTGTTCGGGCGCATGAGCGATCTCTCGGATCGGCTCAACGGCTTGAAGCTGTTGGCAGAGCAGCGCTCCGGTGCGCTCGTGAGTGCGGACGCTGCCTTGGCGAAGCGCCTCGCTGGCTTTGCCGAGGAGGTTGGAGGGTTGCGCAAGGAGATCGTCGCTACGAAGGAAGGCGGAGCGATTACCGGGGAGGAGCGGCTGCGCGAGCATCTCGACTACGCCTACGGCGCTCTCATCTCCTATGAGGGACGGCCGGGTGATTATCAGATCGCGCGCATCGCGACGCTCGAGCGTGAGTTGACCGAGGTCAACGAGCGCGCGACCAAGCTGCTCCAGACCGACCTGCCGCCGCTCAACGATGCGCTCAAGCGTAAGGGCTTGGAGACGATAGCGGAAGCTGCGGCAGGCGAGCTCGGCGCGCAGCTTACTGCTCGCCAGATGTGGATGGACGCCCACGAGGAGCACGCCACGAGCGCGGCGGCCCGGGAAGTCGATTAGGTAGAGAGACGAGCATGCTGTATCTCGAACGCGCTAGGCGACATCGCTGATCGTACCTTGCTCGTCATGCCCGCGTGGCGCACCGGTGGTGCTCTCGGAGTGAAACTCGTGACGATAGTCGACGCTAACGCGAAGCGCGGCTTGCCATCGGTGAATGCATGCTACGTACTCATGGACTGCGATACCGGTGTGCCACGAGCAGTCCTGGACGGCACGGAACTCACACTACGGCGTACCGGTGCCGCATCGGCGCTCGCGGCAAGGTATCTGGCTCGACCGGATGCAACGCGTATGCTGATGGTCGGCACGGGCGCGTTGGCGCCGCACGTCGTGCTGAGCCATGCGGCTGTACGGCCGATCAGTGAGGTTCGGATCTGGGGGCGGCGACCGGAGCGGGCACGGGAGGTCGCAGCGACCTTGGGGAACCACGGTTTCTCCGTCGAGCCCTGCGACGATCTTGCGGCCGGTGTCATATGGGCAGATATCGTTAGCTGTGCGACCCTGAGCTCCACGCCTTTGATCGAAGGCCGTTGGCTGCGTCCCGGGCAACATCTCGATTTGATTGGCTCCTTCCGGCCCGATATGCGCGAAGCCGATGACTCGGCCGTGGCACGCGCCGAGCTCTATGTTGATACGCGCGCCGGTGCGCTGGCCGAAGCCGGCGAATTGGTGCAAACGCTCGCCTCCGGCGTGATCAAGTTGACCGATATCCGCGCCGAGCTCAGCGAATTGGTTCGCGGCAGCGCCCCGGGGCGGCGAGCGGCCGGCACGATTACTCTCTTCAAGAGCGTTGGGACGGCCATCGAGGATCTCGCCGCGGCGGAGCTCGCCGTTGAAGGTGGAGCGCCCGGTCACGCGGGTTAAGAAAGCTTTGCGACAAGGGCCGCGCCAAGCACCGAGCCAACCTGTCGATTGAGTGCCTCCGGCGTGGTCCGCAATGGCGAACGGATTCTTCGCATCACGCATCACGGCCGCGCGAGCATCGCTCCCTGGGTCGATTCTGCAGGGCTGCAGGAACGACCGTGCCCCCTGGAGTTCGCCGTTCAGATGTGAGTTCAGTCGTTGCCACCTCAGCAGGCGTGGGCCAGCA
>VBNY01000477.1:415-1911 GCA_005877705.1 Gammaproteobacteria bacterium | reverse complement strand
CGGTGCTCACCGGTGGTACACCCAAGAACGCTCAAGCGCGCAGGTCATCATCCTCGTGCATCGGGCAGATGTACACTCAACGTGAGTACCTCGGCCTGCACGCGGGGTTCAAAGCGGGCACAACCCCTGCTGACGAGTAACGGCCGCGCGGGTAACGGCTGCGCTGAAGACCAAGCGGTGAGCGTGCGGCGGCTCGAGGCCACGTGGGAAAAATTAATGCCCGAGCCGCAAAACCGGGGAACGCCCGGCGGGCACTTACGGCAAGTATCAATTTGCGTGAGTGACGAAATGTCGTGTGTCGGATTTAGGACGCTGATCGCCTCCCTTGCCGCGGCAGCCATGGCGGCCTGCACTGCCGGAAGCGGCGCGGGTCTCGACCAGAATGGACAGCCCATCGGTGCGGGCGGACCGCCGCCGCTCACTGCGGACTTCACATCGATCCAGGCGAACGTGTTCACACCGATCTGCACACGATGCCACATCGGTGCCGGCGCGCCGCAGGGCCTGCAGCTCGATGCCGCCCACAGCTACTCCCTCCTCGTCGGTGTTCCGAGCGCCGAACAGCCGAGTCTGCTGCGGGTCAAGGCGGGAGACCCGGACAACAGCTATATCATCCGCAAGCTCGAGGGCGGCCCGGGCATCGTGGGCGTGCAGATGCCCGCCGACGGACCGCCTTATCTCCCGCAGGCGACGATCAATGTCATCCGCTCGTGGATCACCAATGGCGCCACGCAGGCGATGGCGGCGAATGTCAGCCCGGCCAGCAAGATGGTGCAGCGCTTCGCCGTCGCGGCGACCTCACCGGAGAGCAATTCCGTGGTGATGATGGCGCGGCCCGCGATTGTGGTTGCGTTCAACCACGAGGTCGACGCCTCCCTTGTCAACTACACCACGGTCACGCTGCAGAAGGCCGACATCACGCAGCCTGCGGATCCGATGAGCTCTGCCGGAACGTCTGCGCAAATCCCGGTCTCCACGACGCTCGCCGACGGAAACCCGACAGCGATCGTGATCACCCCGCGCGTGCCCCTCGCCGCTGGCACGTACCGCGTGACGCTGCGCGGCGCCGGTGGCGGCGCGCTTGCGGACGTCAATGCGCAGGCACTCGGAACCGACTACTCGTTCACGTTCACCGTGGATGTCGCGCCATGAGCATACGGCGTTACCGGCTGGCGATGCGTTTGCTGCTCGCGCCAATCTTTTTCGTCATCCTGCCAGCCCACGCAGAACCGTATCTGGCCGTGCAGACGGGCTTTAAATGCGGGCAGTGCCATGTAAACCCGACCGGCGGGGGCGAGCGCAATGCGTTCGGCAACGCATTCGCACAGACGCAGCTGCCGGCACGGCGGATCGATACCGGCCCCGACACCTGGACGGGCGAGGTCACCAAGTTCCTGTCCCTCGGCGGCGATCTGCGCTTCGACGCCTCGTACACGCAGATTCCCCACAGCCCCTCGGTCAACCAGTTCGACCTCGAGCAGGCGCGTGTCTATCTC
>VBNY01000477.1:0-388 GCA_005877705.1 Gammaproteobacteria bacterium | reverse complement strand
TGGTCGGCCAACCACGACTGGTACGTGAAGGCCGGACAGATGTACCTGCCCTTCGGATTCAGGCTGCAGGATCAGACTGCCTTCGTACGCCAGGTATCCGGAATCAACATGACGACCCCGGACAAAGGTGCGGAGTTCGGCTGGGAGCGCGGCGCGTGGGACGCACAATTCACCGTCAGTAACGGGACGGCCGGCGGACCTGTGAGCAATCACGGCAAACAGTACGGCGGCCAGCTGATCTACGTTGAGTCACAGTGGCGGGCCGGACTGGCAGCCAACTACAACGACGCGTCAGCCGCCGGCGGGCGAGGGACGTACGGTGCGTTCGCAGGCCTGCGGACCGGCCCGATCGCATGGCTCGGGGAAGCCGATTACATCGATGACCGCA
>VBNY01000476.1 GCA_005877705.1 Gammaproteobacteria bacterium | reverse complement strand
TGGATCCCACCACCGGCTTCTTCAAGAGCAGCGCCCAGAGCTTCTGGTCGACGTCCTCCGACGGATCCAAAGTGACCGCAGGCGGCGCCGCGAGCCAGATACCGGACTGGAATCCTGCGAACGCCGGCGCGCGCAAACTCTACACGTATATCGGGACTAATGCGCCTGTGAACCCGGTTGATCTAACCTCAAGCAGCTCCTATGCGGTGACGACCACGAACGGCCTCATCACCAACGCAATTCTGGGCGTCGCTACCACGACAGCGCACGACAACACCATCAACTACGCTCGCGGCGAGGACTTGAAGGACGAAAACGGTAACACCATCAAGAATGAGCCGCGCTACGCGATGGGCGACCCGCTGCATTCGCAGCCTGCAGTCGTCATTTACGGCGGAACCACGGCGAGCCCGAACATCAACGACGCCGCGATCCTGGCCGCCACCAACGACGGCTATCTGCATGCCTTCGACGTCACCAACGGACACGAGCTGTGGGCGTTCATCCCGCAGGAGCTGCTTGGCGACCTGAACGCTATCTACACGAACAGCCCGACCTCGCCGAAGCACTACGAGCTCGACGGCAGCATTCGTATCCTCAAATACGACATCAATGGGGATGGCATCGTCGATCCCGCGGCGGGCGATCGCGTCATTGCGTACTTCGGCAACGGACGCGGCGGGAGCATGTACTACGCGGTCGATGTGACCTCCAAAACCACCCCGAAGTTCCTGTGGGCAATCGGCCCCGCCACGGCCCGGCTTGCGGGGATCGGCCAGACCTGGTCGACTCCGGCGATCACCCGCGTGAACGTCAGCGGAGCGACCCAGAACTCACAGAAGTTCGTGCTGGTCTTCGGCGGCGGCTATGACAGCGCCGAGGAAGGCACCTCATGCCCCGTGACGTCGCCCGGCTGCTACCAGACCTCGGACAGCTCCGGCAACTGGATCTACATGGTCGACGCGCTGCACGGAACAGTGCTCTGGTCCTCCGGACCCACCGGCGTGACCCCCTTGTCGAATCAGCCGGATCTGGCGTTGGCGCGCATGGATCATGCGATCCCGAGCGACGTCGCGGTTTTGGATATCGATGGCGACGGCTATGCAGACCGGATGTACGTCGGGGACATGGCGGGCCAGCTGTGGCGTTTCGACATCTATAATGGCAGCACCGCCGCCAACCTCGTCGCCGGTGGCGTGATCGCCTCACTCGGGACTCGTGACGACGCCACGCACACCGTAGCCGCGGCACGCCGCTTCTATAACCCACCCGATGTCGCGGCGGTCACCAAGCGAGGCACCGCGCCCTACTTCAACATTGCGATCGGCTCGGGCTACCGGGGGCATCCGCTGAATGGATCCGGTTGCACGCCCAATTGCTCAACTATGACCATCCAGGACAGCTTCTATGCGATTCGGGACTACCACCCGTTCGACAAGCTGGCGCAGGCCGATTATAACGCGTTGCTGATCACTCACGATTCCGACGCCAATCTCATTGATATCACCATTTTCACCAACAACGCACCGCCGCCGATTCCGGCGGGCGCGCTCGGCTGGAAGCTGCGGCTCGATCAGCCGGGCGGCAGCTGGGTGGGCGAGAAAGTGCTTGCGGCCTCGAGCACGTTCAACGACCAGGTCCTGTTTACGACCTACACCCCGAATGCGAGCGTTTCATCGGACCCGTGCACGGCGGGAGCCGGAAACAACCGCCTCTACGCGGTCAGCGTTTTCGACGGCAGCCCGGTTGCCAATCTGAACAATCAGAACAATCTCTCGATCACCGACCGATCGACCACCCTGGCGCAGGGAGGCAAACGGCAGTCCGCCCCCGCCCAACCAGCAGCCCGTAGTCTGCATGTCGGGCGCCGAGGTTCTGGGGGTCTGCCACAATTTCAACAGCCGCCTCAAGACCGTATGGAGCGAACAGGATGCCAACTAGAGCTCAAGCGGCGGCCGGCTTGCCGCCGCAACCGGCCGGCCTGGAGAGCGCCGCGACGGGCGATTCGAATCGCATGCGGGGCGTGACGCTGATCGAGCTGCTGACGGTTCTCATCATCGTCGCTGTCTTGTCGTCGCTAGCCGTTGGCAGCTATCGGCGCTACCTCCTGCGTTCGAACCGCACGGATGCTACCGCAGCGCTGTTGCGCATCCAGGTCGGGGAAGAGAAATTCTTCCTGCAGAACAACACGTACACGACAGATGTGACCGATGCCCCGCCGACCGGTCTCGGCGTCGCCTCCCCCACTCCGAACGGCTTCTATACCATCACCGTGACCGGTAATCCAAGCATAGCGACGTCCTTTCTGGCAACCGCCACCGCTACCGGCACTCAGACGCAAGATACTTCGTGCCCCACCATGACGATCGACGACCAAGGTCTGCGCGGCCCGACCGCCAACATCGCCTGCTGGCATTGACGGCGTTCGGGCAGTAGACCGGCGCCCCTGAGGACCGCCAAAGGCCTGGAGATCGCCCCCAGGCGAGACCGGCAGAAGGCTCCTTGAGCGCCTCGCAGACGCGGCGGCGGATGGGTCAGGTAAGCTCCCGCCTCGATGCGCTTCCACTAAGCGACCGTCCACGACCCGAATAGCGCCGCTCGTCGGATTGCCAGGCCAGCGTAGCCTCCGACTCACCAATTCGCGCCTCCGATTCGGTAGATTCGGTGCCGGCGCGGTCATAACGCGGCTGCACGCGCATCCCGCGCCGGCGACCTGAACGGCATCAATATATGAAACTACAATCAGGGTTCACGCTCACCGAGCTGATGGCCGTCATTGCAATCGCCGCGATCCTGATGGCCATCGGGGTGCCGTCGTATCGCTACGTGAGCGCATCGTACCGAATGTCCTCCGAGGTCAACGGCCTGCTCGGCGATCTGCAATTCGCGCGCTCGGAGGCAATCAAGGAGGGTCAGCCGGTGACCGTGTGCGTTTCCACCGACGGCGCCGCATGCGCCAACGGCGTCGCCCGCACCAGGTGGCACAACGGCTGGATCGTGTTCTCCGACCCCAATGGCAACGCAAAGGTCGATGCGGGCGAGGCCGTATTGCGCATCCAGGCGGGCTTCTCCGGCAAGGACACGTTTCAAGATCCAGCCAGTTCGAAACTGGATTCGGTGACTTTCAACAGAGAAGGCTTTGCCGTCGGCCTGCCCAATGCAGGCGTAACTCTCACGCTGCACGATTCGACCGGCAATGCAGCGTTCACGCGTTGTCTGGCCATCACCCTGGTCGGGATGATGACGACCCAGACGCACGCCACCGCGGCGACTTGCATATGAAACTGCGACAACTCATCCGCCGTTCGCTCGGCTTCAGCGTCGTCGAGGTACTGGTGGCGCTGATCGTCATTTCAGTCGGACTGCTGGGCATCGCCAAGATGCAGGCGCTCGCGGTCTCCAGTACCAACACGGCGCGGCTGCGTTCGCTTACTGGGCGGGCTCTGCGCCGGCGAGTGTCACCGTCACCGGCATGACGATCTCCGACCCGACGCTCTCGGCCAGCGCCAACTGCACCACTGCGAGCGCAACTGCGCCCGCCTGTTCGACGGCCTCGACGCTGGCCGCCTATGACGTGCAGAACTGGGCGGCGGCGCTGGGCAAGCTGCTACCTAACCCCACGAGCACCATCACCTGCCCTGCTGCGGCGGTACCCGTCAGCTGCACGATTTTAATGACCTGGTCGGAAAGCGCCGTGGCCATCAACAATCAGGAGGCGCAGGCAACCCAGGCCGCCGCCGCGGCCAACACCACCGCGGCCTTCCAGATTCCGAGCTACACCCTGTACGTGGAACCATGAAAACTTCAAGCGTGCTACCGGCACCCCGCGCTACACGGTGGCAGAGCGGCTACACGCTCGTCGAGCTGATGGTCGCATTGGCGATCGCCCTGTTTCTGCTCGGCGGCTTATTCACGATCGTGCAGGGGACGCGCACCACCTATGGCAACCAGAGCCAGCTCGCTCAGCTGCAGGATAACGAGCGCCTGGCCATGACACTGATCACCGACGTGATCCAGGCCGCCGGTTATTTCCCCGATCCCCAAATCAACACCGCGGCCGCAAGCCTGCCGGCGGTTGGCACGACATTTCAGGCGGGCCAGGCGATCTCCGGCCAGCGCAACGCCGCCGCGCCCGAGGACAGCATCACGGTGCGCTACACGACCAAAGACAACGACGGTATGATCAACTGCACCGGTACCTTCAACACGACGGGCGCCCCCGCCCAGTACCTGAATACCTTCAGCATCACCAACACCGGACCGAACAACAGTCCACAGCTGGTGTGCACGCTGAGCGTCAACGGCGTCGCCAACCCCGCCGCGGCCTTGGTGAACGGCGTGCAGAACTTGCAGATCTGGTACGGCGTCAAGCGCGACTTCACGGTCGACAACAATAACGTCGACACCTATCTGCGCGCCGACCAGATGAGCAATGCCGACTGGACCAACCTCACGGCGGTCAGAGTCATCCTGACTTTCAGCAACCCGCTGGCAGGGCAGCCAGGCCAGCCGCCGACGGTCGTATTCGAGCGGGTGATCGACATCATGAACCGGGCGGGTGTCAAGACATGAGAACTAAAAATCCACGCCTCGGCTCGGGTCAGCGCGGTATGGTGCTGATCTCGAGCCTGCTGCTGCTGCTCATCATCACCATCCTCGGAGTGAGCATGTTCCGCAGCTTCAGCATCCAGGAGAAGGTCGCGGGCAACGTGCGGGAGAAGCAGCGCGCGCTACAAGCGGCGGAGATCGCGCAGCAATACGCGGAATGGTGGCTAGCGCAGGGCAATAACTCGGCCGTCACGCCGGTGCTGTGCAACAGTCTGCTCAGCGCCAATCTGAGTCAAGGTCAGGTGTGCTCCAACGCGCTGAACCTGACCGCCATCGGTGGCGTCACCGTGTCTGACCGCCGGGTCCAGCAGCGGCTCGAACAGCAGCACCGGCAACGCCAACTACGTCATCAGTTCGGGGCCGGGGCAGATTCCCTCGTGCGTGAGCATAGTTAGCTCCTACTACAACCAAAACCTCGTCGGCGGCCAGAACGGGGTGAGCGGCTCGACGCAGACCCTCCCCGATCCGGTCGGTCAGGGGGAGGTGTTTCAGGTCGACGCCACCGGTTACGGCGGCAATCAGAATTCAGTGGCCGTGGTCGAGAGCACCGTGGCGGTCAAGCCCGGCGTCGTTGATCGAGGAGCCCTTTAGAATGAATACCAAGTGTCTCATCGCGGCAACGGCCACGATCTTGGCGGCCATCGCGCCCCTCACCGCTCGTGCCCAGGCGCTGCTCAGCGAAGATTTCACCGGCGGCACCAACAGCAACTCGTGGTATTCCTTCAATGGCGCGTGTCTGACCGCGGGCTCCAGCAGCGGCTCGATCACCAGCACGGGCAACACCAGTTACGTCATCAGTTCGGGGCCGGGACAGATTCCCTCCTGCCTGAGCATCGTGAGCTCCTACTATAACCAAAACCTCGTCGGCGGCCAGA
>VBNY01000475.1:1837-4366 GCA_005877705.1 Gammaproteobacteria bacterium | reverse complement strand
TCCTGCGGCGTGCTCTTCAGGTTCCCGGCCTGCTGCGCTCGCTGACGCATCACCTGAACTGCGTCGAGTACGTTCTGCTGCCCGTTTACGTATGCATCCCCAAGCGACGAGGTCCACGACAAGTTCTTGTCCATCATGTCGAGCACCGAAGGAAACTGCGTGAGAGCCTTTACGCTCGGATCCCAGGATTGCGGATTGACCGCTTGGGCGAGTGCGTCTCCTTCCAGACCCGGATTTTGTTGCATCCAACGGTTCGCTTCGATGACTTCCGTCGGATAGGTCGCGGCTGCCAGGATCTGCGCGACCAGCGCGTCCGGGTACAGGGCGATCGGTGCGACCAGCTGGTCCAGCCCTTCCGGCGACTGTTCGGATTGTGGCGCCTCCGTGGCATACCCTGCTTGCACTGACGCCAGCACGAGTGAACTGGAGAGAAAGAGGGCCAAAGCTCGCTGCGATCGTTTCATGGCTGCAACTCCTGCGTGAACACGCGGTCCAGCCAGTATTTTGTACCGCTGCATCAAGCCGCTTCTCCTGACGGCCGGCGGTCGGAAGGGCCGCCGGATCGACCTCAAGGTTCGCGCTCGAGGATTCCGCCATCATTTCAGTGCGCGCCGTCAGCGTTTCATTTGCAGTGCGGCTGCAGAGTCGGCGAACCAGTTCGTGGGTCTTGTCAGACGGCCGCGGCCGAATTCCCCGGACCGGCGATTTCGCCCTTCCCCTCGCCGGCCCCCGCAGCCCGGCCGAGCCTCGCATTCAGGCGATCGAGGTAGAGGTACACCACCGGCGTCGTGAACAAGGTCAATGCCTGGCTCAGCACCAGTCCGCCAACCATCGTGTAGCCGAGCGGCTGGCGCAGCTCAGAGCCGGTGCCATGCCCCAGCATCATCGGGAGTGCGCCCAGAAGCGCGGCCATCGTGGTCATCATGATCGGCCGGAAGCGCAACAGACAGGCCTGCCGGATCGCCTGCTCGCGCGACAGGTGCTGTTCGCGCTCCGCCTGGAGAGCGAAATCCACGATCATGATGCCGTTCTTCTTGACGATGCCGATGAGCAGGATGATGCCGATCAGTGCGATCACCGATAGGTCGAAGTGAAACGCCGCCAGCATCAGCAAGGCGCCCACCCCGGCCGACGGCAGCGTCGACAGGATCGTCAGCGGGTGGATATAGCTCTCATAGAGCATCCCAAGGATGATGTAGACGACGACGAGTGCCGCGACGATCAGATAAGGCTCGCTCTTCAACGACGACTGGAACGCCTGCGCCGTGCCCTGAAAGCTGCCGGTCACGGTGCCCGGCAGGTGAATGTTCGCGGACGTCTTCTGGATCGCGGCGACCGCATCGCCGAGAGCCGCTTGCCCCTGGTGATTGACCGAGAGATAGCCGACGTGCTGCGTATCGAAGTGGACGAAAGTCGACAGCGGCACCTGCTGCCCCGTGAGGGGTGATGTGATGTACAGCCTGTTGAGCGTATTAGGATCGGCCTGCAGACCGGGCGTGACCTCCAGAACGACGTGATAGCTGTTGAGCTGCGTGAAGTATTGCGTCACCTCCCGTTGCCCGAATGCGTCATACAGCGTGGAATCGATCACCGACGGCTGAATGCCGAAACGCTCCGCCTGATCGCGGTCGATCAGCAGCGAGAGCGTCGTGCTGTCGCTCTGCTGGTCGGAAGCGACATCCCGCAACTGCGGCAGCTTCTTCAGCTCCGCCAGAAGTTTGGGTGCCCACTGATTCAGTTCGACGAGATCGGTGTCCTGCAGCGTGTATTGATACTGCGTGCGCGCCAACCGCCCACCCACGTTCAGATCCTGCGCCGCCTGCAGGAACATTGTGCCCCCCTGCACCTGCGCGAGCTTCGGACGCAGACGATTGATGATCTGATCGGCGCTCGCCGTGCGCTCATTGCGCGGCTTCAGTCCGATCATCACAAAGCCGTTGTTGATCGGTCGATTCCCCCCGAGTGAGGCCCCCCAGCTCGCCACATCAGGATCCTGGGCAACGATATCCATCAGCCTGCGCTGCAGCTGGAACATCTTGGCGAACGAGATGTCCTGGGGGGCATCCGACAGTCCCACTATCACTCCCGTGTCCTGCTGAGGGAAAAATCCTTTCGGGATTACAACGTAAAGGACTGCGGAGGCTGCGACCGTGCCGAGGAACACGGTGAGCGTCGCCCGCTGGTGATGCAGAACGAAATCGAGCCCGCGTGTGTAAAGCGCCAGCATTTTGTCGAAAACGCGCTCGATTGCGAGATACGCGCGACCGTGCCTCGCCTGTTTCTCGTCGCGCAGGAACAGTGCGCACATCATCGGCGAGAGCGTCAGCGCGACGAAGGCGGACACCAGAATCGTCATCGTCACGGTAATGGCGAATTCCCGAAACAGCCGCCCCACGATCCCGCCCATCAGCAGCAGCGGGATGAATACCGCCACCAGCGACAGGCTGATGAACATAATGGTGAAACCGACCTCCTGGGCGCCCTTCACCGCCGCATCGACAGGCGAGAGTCCGGCCTCCAGGTGGCGGT
>VBNY01000475.1:0-1803 GCA_005877705.1 Gammaproteobacteria bacterium | reverse complement strand
GCAAACATGAGCGCCGCGGTTGCGAACAGTGCCAACGGCACCGTCACTCCCGGAATGACGGTAGCCCACACGTTGCGCAGGAAAAGGAAAATGATCAGCACCACCAGCGCGATCGTCAGAACCAGTGTGAACTCCACGTCCTTGACTGACGCCTCGATGGTTGTCGTGCGGTCCACGACCGTGTCGATCTTGAACGAGGGCGGCACCGACAGCATGACATGCGGGAGCAGCGCCCGGACCTGAGACACCGTGCCGATGATATTGGCGCCCGGCTGCCTGTAGATCAGCAGCATGATGCCGTTGTGTCCATTCTGCCAGGCGGCCATCTGGGTGTTTTCCGGCCCATCGACGGCCACGCCGATGTCCCGGATGCGCACCGGCGCCCCATTCCTGTAGGCAACGATGACATCGTTCCAGGGCGCAGCCTTCAGCAGCTGGTCGTTGTCATAGATGGTGAAGCTGTGGGCCACGCCGTTGATCGACCCCTTGGGAGCGTCGACCGTCGCCGCGCTGCACGCGTACGGCGGGCTTCTGCTGTCCGCCGATCGAGACCTGGGCAACTCCACGGATGCGCGAAATCTGCTGCGCAACCACGGTCTCCGCCAAGTCGTCTACCTTGGTGATCGGCAGCACGGCCGAATGAGCCGACAGGATGAGGATGGGCGAATCAGCGGGATTCACCTTCTTGTACGAGGGGGGGCTCGGAAGGTTCTTGGGTAATTGCCCGCCCGCGGCATTGATGGCTGCCTCGATGTCCTGAGCGGCCGCGTCGATGTTGCGGTTGAGATCGAACTGCACGGTGATCTGCGTCGACCCGAGCACGCTCGAGGAAGTCATCTGCGTCACGCCGGGTACCTGGGAGAATTGGTATTCGAGAGGCTGCGCGACCGCTGATGCCATCGTCTCCGGACTCGCGCCGGGCAGCAGAGCGCTCACCGAAAGCGTGGGGAAGTCGACCTGCGGTAGTGGCGCCACCGGCAGCATCGGGAAGGCCACCAGTCCCACGAGGAGGATTCCCGCCATCAGCAACGTCGTCGCGACCGGCCTCTTTATGAATGGCGTAGAGATGCTCACTTCAGTCCCTCGCCACCTCTGCAACGGGCGCTGGGGCCGGTGCCACCCCGTTGACCCGAACTCCCGGCTGCAGCCGATACTGGTTGCTGGTCACGACACGCTCCCCGTCATGAATTGCGCCGCTGACGACGGTGAGCGCGCCGTTCGTCCCGCCGACTTGTAATGGCCGCGCCTCCACGGTTGAGTCGGGCTTGACCACGTAAGCGAACATGCCATCCGGCCCGCGGTCGAGGGCGGCTGTCGGTATCGTCAGAGCCTTTCGCTCCGTCTGGACCAGCACCCGGGCATTGACGAACTCGCCCGGCCAGAGGGTGTGATGGGGGTTGGGGAACGTGGCCTTGACCCGGATCGTACCGGTCGTCTGGTCGATCTGATTGTCGATCAGCGCAACCGTTCCGCGATCAAGGTCCGTCTTGTCATCGCGGGACAGCGCCGTGACGGTGACCGGTCCCGCGCTCAGCGCGCCCGCGAGTGCCGGCAGCGCATCCTCCGGCAAAGTGAAGATGCAAGCGATAGGCTGTACCTGGGTCAACACGACGATGCCTGTGGTGTCCGTCGCGCGCACGATATTCCCGGGATCGACCCGACGGATTCCGGTAATCCCCTGTATGGGCGCCGTAATGGTCGTGTAGCCGAGTTGTGTTCTGGCATTCTCGATGTTCGCCTGGTCCCCCTTCACCTGCGCGGCGAGCTGCGCCACGAGCGCCTGCTGTTCCTGCAGCACCTGAG
>VBNY01000474.1:3595-4928 GCA_005877705.1 Gammaproteobacteria bacterium | reverse complement strand
TCGTTGTAGATACTGTCACGATAAAAGCAAGGAACAGCGCGATCGTACGTGCAGCTTTGCAGAGAGAAGTCACAGCGTGCCCCCGATGTCGCCCGTTTTTGTGAGGGCTTTGGCAAATAGGACGAACGACAGGCGCCAAACGGAAGGGCGTTTGCCAGAAACAGGGGCGTCAGTGCGTCGCGGCGTTGCCGATACTTGCCAGCGATACGCCACTAGGCTCCCGAATGACGCGTACGGGCAGAGCAGCCGGTAGTGACTCCAACCATCCGTCGATGGAATCCGTAAATACGGTGCCCGTGAACGTAAGCCCCGCGACCGACGAATCCCGCAAGACAACGGGTCGATTCGAGTAGCGATTGATATCGGCGACTACTGCTGCCAGGGGAGCGTTGACGTACTCAAGCCGTCCCTCGCGCCAGGCGATAGTCGCTGTCGCATCGACCGAAGACAGGGTCGCCGCGGCAGTCGCGGTGAAATAGACGAGTTGGTATCCACTCGCGACACGCCACGTCGCTTTGGACATCTGCGTGCGTTCTGGCCCCTCGGCTTCGACGGCAACAACGCCGTCCTGCACCGTGACCGTAACACGATCGAGCTCGTGCTTTACGTCGAACGCGGTGCCAACAGCCGTGACGTCCAAACTCCCGGCACGAACGACGAATGGCCGCTTTTTGTCCGACCGTACCGTGAAGTATGCTTCACCTGGGTACAGTTGCAGTCGCCGCTGGCCGCGCCGAAAATCGACCATCACCGTCGTTTTAGGTCCGAGGTCTACGAAGGATCCGTCAGGCAGCGTCACCGTGCGATGCGCCGTGCCCGCGGACGCTGCGAGCGAGACTGCTTTCTCGGTGATACGCAATCCCCAGAAGGCGGCAACACCCATGACGCACGCGCAGGCCATGGCGATCGCCCAGCGGGGACGGCTGCCGCCCACGAGCAGGGACGTTAGGCGGCCAATCGCTGAACCCCGCGAGCCAGCCTCGCGCCAGCGGTGGCCGCTGGCGCGAAGCAGGGCGTTAATCTCCGAAGACGTCGGGTAGGCTTCGTCGAATAGACCCCACAGTGTTTGGACACGCCTAAACGCTTCAGCGTTCGCTGAATCCTGGTCGCGCCAATGCAGCCAGCCTGCGAGCTGTTCATCGGAATCAGGTTCGTTTCGCAGTCGCACCAACCACTCACTCGCTTGGCCGAGCCTGAGGATCTCGTTTTGGTCCTTAACGGTCACGACGCAAGCTCCATCATTGCCTTGTATGCGGCATCCTGACTGCACCCGTCCAGTCGCAGCCTGCAATAGAATACGGCTCGCGTCACATAGACGCGCACCATTCGGGGT
>VBNY01000474.1:0-3533 GCA_005877705.1 Gammaproteobacteria bacterium | reverse complement strand
GTCGCCTCATCCTCCGCGGAGGCGGCACACGCTGGTTCGTCAAAAAGGTCGAGTCGCTCGATTCGGTCCTTTCGGCCGCGACGACGAATCCGGTCGATTGCCAGGTTCGCTGCGATCCGAAATAGATAGGACCGAAGAAAACTGACCGCCTCCGGCCGGTCGAGTTGCAGGAGCTTGATGTAGGCTTCCTGCGCGACCTCTCGGGCCTCACTCTCGTTCGATAGGTGCGTCAGCAGAAAGCTGATCAGCGCCCGATTGTTCGCCCTAAAAAGTTCCGACACGGCCTCGTTATGGTTCGCCGATTCCGACCATCCGGAAGACTCCTCCGAGTTGTTGAATCGCGGCATTTTGAAGATCGGGCGACTAACCTGACCGCCGGGCACGGTTCAGCGAAGCTCAATTCATCTACCAGTAGACGAACGAAGCGCGTAATTTGGAAGTATTCTGGGCCAATTGCCGGCTCGACGAGTCGACGCACCGTAGTTCCAATCCGAAGCCAGGCTGGACGGTCTGCGGTCCAGAACAGGCCGTTTCTGGAATATTGCTGTAATTCAATCAGTTACGTGCGCGCCTCAGGGCAGCGGCAAATCATGCGGTCGGACGAGCAGACGAGCGAGGTTACCCGCGAACAGTACGTCGAATCGGCACCAGCGGAGCTCGCCCGAGCTGTCCTTGGAAATTGTACCTACCTCCTTGCCATCAGCATCGAGCTCCACGAGGTAATTTCCATCGTAACAGGCAACCAAAATATGGTCGTCGCGAAAGCGAATCAATGGGTTGGCGCCGCAATGATCTTTGCGCCAATAGATCTTCGCCTGCTTCCCGTCCCAAGCCTTGATGTCATCAGCAGCATACTCGACATAGAGCAGTCGCCCCCCGATCCCACAAAGGCCCCTCGGGATACCTGGCATGCGCGTCGATGACGTCGACTCGAGCGCAAGTCTCATCGATGCGGAATAGGCATAGGATAAAAAATGCAACAAGAACCCCGCTATGTACGCGCATTGAGAGCCTCTGGCGAAACTTGGCAGCGCATAAAAACGCTTACAGGGAGGGCCTCGACTGTTTCGCGGCGCGCGGCAGCGGGCTCCGGGGTACCGGCGCGATGAGGAATGCAGTACCTTGTTAGTTGCGCAGGTACGAGGCGCCGTTCACGTCCAGAATTGCGCCAGTCAGACTCGCCGGCGCATCCAGGGCGCAATAGCTGACGACTTGCGCCACCTCGTCCGGGGTCGCCACACGCCCCAACGGTTGATCGGCCAGTACTGCCTTATCCTGTACTGACGTGGCGACTCTCTGTGTTGACACCCAACCCGGGGCGACGACGAACACGTAAACGCCTTTGGGTGCAAGCGCTTTTGCCAGCGATTGGCTGAGCGCATTCAAACCCGCCTTGCTCGCGGCATACGCAGGCGCAGTGGGTTCTCCTCGAAAAGCGGCACGGGAGGAGACGTTCACGATTCTCCCGCCACCTTGCTCTACCATGGTACGCGCGGCGAAATAGCAGAGGTGCGCCGGACCAGTCAGGTTGATCGCAAGTGTGCGCTGCCAGGCCGCTGTCCACTGCGCATAGTCCGTAGTCAATGGTGGATGATTAGGGAAGATGCCCGCATTGTTTACAATGGCATCAATGCGCTGAGGCGCGCACGCTTCCTGCCAGACGCGTTCGATTGCCGAGGGATTGCTCAGGTCGGCTTGAATCATAATGTGACCGTCTCCTCGGCTGCTGCCCGGTCAGATTGGTAATGCAAGGCTACAGTGACACCGCGTAGCGCCAATGCTTTGCAAACGGCAGCACCAATTCCGCCCGAGCCTCCAGTTACGAGTACGCTAGCCATGCGCCGAAGAATAGCGCCGCGCTTCGTGATCCGCATCTGTCGATCGCACGCGCGTGAATCTGGTCGCTGCTGACGCGCGCCGGGACGGCAGAGGCAATCGTCTTGGCGGGCTTCGAGCTATAACCGGGAAGAGATCCTCCACCCCGTTTCCGCGACTTGGGGCGCCACATCGGCCTCCCGCTATCCTCGATCGACGAGAACTGAGTTGCGTTCAGCCATTCCTCGCGCGGCCTGCCACTGAACGACGGTAAGCGTGCGCGGCGAGTCGCATTGAGGCGGAGCCACCGGTTCCACCCGAGCGCCCGTGTTTACCTTCGGTCGAGTTCGAACCTACCGAGGGCACGGACCTTGCTGCTGATGAACTTAATTATCAGCCGGCAACTAATGGACCGCGCACACATGGCGTTGCGGCAGTGACCGGGTCCGCCGTCCGCCGGAGAGCAACGAGTGATCGCGATGATGCTCAGCTTTAGGCAGCGCGGTGGCCGTGAGCTTGAGCTTATTGGGGCCAAGCCTGTCCGAATCCTGAGCGGCACCGGGACTTGCAGCGCCGCTTCCCGACGAAGTCCGCAAGTCAGGACTGCCTTCCTGATCCGAAACTTGCCTCCGGCACCACTTGAACCGAGACCACGTCAATATCGTGAGCGGACGTGCTTTGCCACGTCCTGCCGCAGGCGTGCAAAACCTGAGCGCAACACCCATGTCGAAGCTGGTTGAGTATCTACAAGCGAATCCGCTCGTATGGATTCTAGGTCTATTGGAGGCCGGTCTCCTCACACATTTCCTGCTGCAATACATCCTCCGGGGTCTGCCTCTTCGTTTTCGCCTCGTTGATCTTGTAAAGCAGATCGAGTCGGTCGAGCCCCAGAACCCTGAGACTATCAAATCGAAACTCGACAGGATCTTCAGCGGAACGCGCCTCGCCAAGGGATGGCAAGAGTTCGAAGCGACCCTTCACGAACAACACTCGCTGGTCGGCGCAGAGCGCCGCGTGTCGGCTATTCGGGCGACTCAGCCAGCGGCCGCCTTCTTCAATCTCGAGACGGTGGCCGACCCGTGGATCGGTTCGGAGTATTTCAAGCACCTTCCGGGCATTCTCACCGGCTTCGGAATCATCGGAACCTTTTTCGGCTTGATTCAGGGCCTCGTCCATTTCGACCCCGGCCTGAACGACTCGGCCGAATTGAGGAAAGGGCTTGGCGCCCTATTTGGGCATGTTCGCGACGCATTCATATTTTCCGGCGTATCCATTGCCGCCGCGATCGCGGTAACCATCAGTGAAAAATGGCTGTATACGTCCTGCGCGAAGTGGATATTTGCGCTGTCAGCGGCGCTGGACGGCTTGTTCAGGACGGGCGTCGGCGAGGAATACCTATCGTCTCTCGTGAAGGCCTCGGAGGACACCACCACTCAAGTTCGACAGCTCAAAGAGGCCATGGTTGAGGATCTGTGGTCGCTACTGACGAATCTGAGCGAACGTCAGATCCAGGCAATCCAGCAGCTCTCATCCGACTTGGGGCGAAATATCCGCGAAAGCCTGCAGGTACCGCTGGCCGACATCGTGCAAACCGTAAGGGAGGCCAGCCAGCAGCGGAATGAGGCCTTCGGCAGCGTGCTCGAGCGGCTGATGACTTCGTTTCTCGCGCAGATGCGGGAGACCGTCGGTAGCCAGTTGAACGATCTCGGTGGGCTGAT
>VBNY01000205.1 GCA_005877705.1 Gammaproteobacteria bacterium | reverse complement strand
ACCCCCGCGCAGGGCCGCTTCAGGCCATGATCAAGCCGTGTGTGGCGCGGCGCATTGCAGCACGCCGGCCTTCATGCTCGAATATCACCGCCGCATTCGCCGGTAGGCACCGCAAATGGCCGGTACCGCATACGACATCGCCGCACGTAAGCTCGCCGAGCAGGCAGCCCGGGAATCGGAAGCGGTGCTGCGGGCGGTGACCGAAAACACTCCTGACTGGCTGTTCCTGCTCGACACGCAGCTGCGGGTGCGGTTCGTCAACCGGCAGTTCGGCCCGTACCGTTGCGAAGACGTTCTCGGTCGCAGCCTTCTGGAGCTGATGCCCGAGGCCCATCGACCGAACCTGGAGGAGCTGTATCGCGGCGCGCTCGCCACCGGCCAGCCTGCAAGGTTCGAGCTGCGTCTGCCGACTTCGGATGGCAGCCAGTCGCATCACGAGCATCGCGTCATGCCCACCATCGACAGCGGCGCGGCGCGCTTCCTGACCATCGCCGTCACCGACGTGACGGAGCGCAAGCGAGCCGAGGCGGCCCTGCGCAAGCGCCTGGAGCGCGAGATCATCGAGATCGCCAACCGCGAGCAGCAGCGGATCGGCAGCGATCTGCATGACGGTCTCGGCCAGGAGCTCACCGGCATAGCGCTGATGCTGCGGGGTATCGTCGGACAACTGCGCAAGGAAGGCTCCGCGACGCGGCTGGACGTCGAAGACGTGATCGGTCTAGTCAACAACGCCATCGAGAGCACCCGGGCTCTGGCGCGCGGTCTGTCGCCCGTGAGCGCGGAGCGCGGCGGCCTTGGGACGGCAATTCAGGCGCTGGCGGCACGCGCCAGCGAGCGCTACGGAGTGCACGTGGACTTTCACGCGCACCTCGCAGAACCGTTGCCGCTGAGCGACACGGCGGCGACGCACGTCTACCGCATTGTCCAGGAGGCGCTCACGAATGTGATCCGGCACAGCCGCGCAACCGAAGTCGCCATCCGTCTCGAGACCGCGCGCGGGGGGCTGCACCTGCGCATCGATGACAACGGTTGCGGCCTCGCGCGGCTGCCACCCGACGCCGCCGGCGGCCTGGGCCTCAGAATCATGCGTTACCGGGCGCAGATGCTGGGCGGAGATCTGGTGATCGAGTCGGCCGCGAGCGGCGGCGCCTCGGTGCGCTGCTCGTGCCCGTTGGACTCCGCAGTGTTGGCCGAGCGGCACCAGCCGTCATGCAGGTGAAGACCTCCCCGCGCGCTGCGAGTGCTCGCTCCGGCAACAAGCAACGGCGCGTGCTGATCGTCGACGACCATCCGATCGTGCGGCAGGGCTTGCGGCGAATGATCGAGCAGGAACATGACCTCCTCGTGTGCGGCGAGGTGCCAAACGAGCGCGAGGCGCGCGCGGCCATCCGTACGCTCAACCCGGATGTGGTGATCGTCGACATCTCCCTCGGGAAGGGAGACGGTCTGGAGCTGCTGCGCGACGTTCACGCGCAGCTCCCGGAGCTGCGGATGCTCGTTCTGTCGATGCACGATGAGCTCATCTACGCCGAGCGCATGCTGGCGGCGGGCGCCCGCGGCTACATCATGAAACAGGCGGCATCGGACCAATTGCTGGTCGCGTTGCGTCGGGTGCTCGCCGGGGGCACTTACCTGAGCGAATCCATGGCCCGCACCTCGAGGCGGGGGCGCACCGCAGGCGCCGACGGCATCAACACCGACCCGATCGAGCGGCTCAGCAACCGCGAGCTGCAGGTGCTGAGCCTCATCGGCCCGCGGCCTGTCATCGCGCCGGGCGCTGCTCGGCGAGCTTGCGTGCGGTGATGTCGTATGCGGTACCGGCCATTTGCGGTGACTACCGGCGAATGCGGCGGTGATATTCGAGCATGAAGGCCGGCGTGCTGCAATGCGCCGCGCCACACACGGCTTGATCATGGCCTGAAGCGGCCCTGCGCGCGCGTCCTGCACTCGCTGCAGCCAGGGATCGGGATCGTAGCGAGGCAGCTCGTTTATGTTGGGTTCAGGTTCGATGTCGCAACGCGCGCGCTTGCCGACAAACTGACAGCGCGCGCCGCGCGCTCGCTAGCCGTGACTCCTACACAGCATGGCCGTGACTCCTAACTGCGACGTTGCACGGCAAATAAAGGCTCAAAGTCGCAGCCGGGCGACACATTTTTCAGGAACTCAGGTTGCCTTCGTGCGCTCCACTCATGGAGACTACGTGTGCGGGAAGGAGAGCAGTGTGGGAACGAAAACAACCTTGTTTGCTTGGCAGCCACCGAGCGAGACGATGGAAGCGATCGCCGCTGTCATGAGCGCGCATTGGCGCGCGGCCAAGGCACAACCGGAACGCCTCTACTGGCCGCGCCCCGCTCGCTGGCTGCACAGCCAGGCGATGCGCTTTGCCGAGGGCGGACTCTTCGGCGCCCGCTACCGGGCGTCGCTGGGCAGAAACACCACTGCCGGGCCCCGTGAAAATGAGTGAAGCCTTGCCACCTCACCACTTCACGAGCGGGGGCAAGCTCATGAGGTACGCTTCAGGATCCGCGTCAGTACTGAAGCCGAATTTAGTGCCGCGATCGTAGACCAGGTTGAACTCGACGTAGCGCCCGCGCTTGATGAGCTGCTGCTCGCGCGCGGCGGCGTCGAAGGGAGTGTCTTTGCGGCGCGCGACGATCCGCGGGTAAACCCCTAGGAACGCCTCGCCAACCGCCCGTACGAAGGCGAAATCGGCGTTCAGATCCCCGCTGGACAACTCGTCGAAGAAGATCCCGCCCACTCCGCGCGGCTCCTGCCGATGCGGCAGATAAAAGTACCGGTCACACCATTCCTTGAACTCGCGGTAAGCCTCGGGGCGATAGGAATCGCAGGCCCCGCGCAGCGCATCGTGAAATTGCGCCGTGTCTTCGGCGAACGGGAACGTCGGCGTCAGATCCGAGCCCCCGCCGAACCAGGCGCGGCTGGTGCGCAGATAGCGCAGATTCAGGTGCACGGTCGGCACGTAAGGGTTCGACATGTGCGTCACGAGCGAGATGCCGCACGCGACGAACCTGCCTTCGGACTCCTCCGCTCCCGCGACCTGACCGCGTGCCTGAGCGGGGAAGACGCCCCAGACGTGACTCACGTTCACGCCCACTTTCTCGAACACGGCACCGCGCATCAGCCGCGATTCGCCGCCGCCTTCCAAGCGGTGACCTTCGGGCTTGCGCCAGCTGCGCGCCTCGAAGCGGCTCGCCGGCTCGAATGCCTCGAACGCCGCGCAGATGCGCGACTGCAGGTCGTGGAAATAGGCGGCGGCCGTGTGCGCAAAATCAGCGCTCATGGAGCCGCTCCGCTGCCGCCACCGGCGCTCGCCACGCTGGTGCGCTCATGCACATAGCCGACGAGGCGGGCCACCGCCTCGGGGTCCGTCTCCGGCCAGATGCCATGCCCAAGATTGAAGATGTGCCCCGGCGTCGGCCCCGCCTCATCGAGCACCGCGGCGGCCTGCCGCCGCAACTCCTCGGGCGGCGCAAACAGCGCCGCCGGATCGAGATTGCCCTGCACGGCCTTGCCAGCACCCAACACGCGCCGCACCGCTCCCAGCGGCGAGCGCCAATCCACGCCGATGACATCGACGTCGAGATCGGCGACCGACTCCATGAGCGCCGAGCCTTGGTTGACGTAATAGATGAGTGGCACGCCAGTGCCGCGCAAGCCGGCCATCGTGCGCCGCACGGCACGCAGCGCGAAGCGCTGAAACTCGCGGGGCGCGAGCAGCCCCGCCCAGGATTCGAACAGCATGAGCGCCTGCGCGCCGGCGGCGGCCTGCGCTCCCAGGTACACCGTCATGGCATCCGCAAGCCGGTCCAGCAGACGCTCCGCGGAGCGTGGCTGCGCATAGAGGAAGGAGCGCGCCGCCGCAAACTCCTTCGACGGCCGGCCGCACACCAGATAACACAACAAGGTGAAAGGCCCGCCGGCAAAGCCGATCAACGGTACACCGCGCGGCACGTTGCCGCGGATGAGCCGGATCGTCTGCAGCACGAACGGCACGTCGCGCTCGGCCACCAGCTCGGGCAGCGCATCGATCTGCGCATCCGTACGGATCGGCTCGCGCACCACCGGGCCGGGCTCGAACTCGAGCTCCACTCCCATGCCCTGCAGCGGAGTCATGATGTCGCTGAACAGGATCGCCGCGTCGAGCTCGAAGCGGCGCAACGGCTGCAAGGTCACCTCGGCGGCAAGCTCGGGCGTGCGCGTGAGCGCTTCGAAGTCGACCTTGGCGCGCAGCCGCCGATACTCCGGCAGATAGCGCCCAGCCTGCCGCATGATCCAGATGGGCGTGTGAGGCACGGGCTGGCGTCGGCAAGCCGCCAGAAAGGCCGGCGTGCTGCGCGCTGCTGGCGCGCTCACCCGCGTAACCACCGCGCGACATCCGGCGCCCAGTACGTGATGATCAAATCCGCTCCGGCGCGCTGGATCCCGGTGAGGGTCTCGAGCACCGCCGCGCGCTCGTCGATCCAGCCGCGTTCGGCCGCGGCCTTGATGACACTGAATTCCCCCGACACCTGATACGCGACCACCGGCACGCGCACGGCGTCGCGCACCTGGCGAATGATGTCGAGATAGGGCCCGGCGGGCTTCACCATCACGAGATCCGCGCCTTCCTCGACGTCCGCCAGCACTTCGCGCAGCGCCTCGCGCGCGTTGGCCGGGTCCATCTGATACGAGCGGCGATCGCCGAACGCAGGCGCGGATTCGGCCGCCTCACGGAACGGCCCATAGAAAGAGGACGCGTACTTGGCCGCGTAGGACACGATCGGCGTGCTGGCGTGTCCTTCCCGATCGAGCAGCTGACGCATGACCAACACCCGCCCGTCCATCATGTCGCTGGGCGCCACCGCATCCGCCCCCGCGCGGGCGTAATTCAACGCCACTTGCGCCAGTGTCTCGACGGAGCTGTCGTTGTCGATCGAGCCCGCCGGCAACACGTGACCGCAGTGACCGTGGTCCGTGGCCCCGCACAGACACACGTCTGCCCACACCAGCAGCTGCGGGCAAGCGTCCTTGACCGCCGTGATCGCCTGCGCGGCGAGCCCTTTCGCATCCAATGCGGCGCTGGCACGCGCATCCTTCTGCGCGGGCGCGGCGAACAGCAACACGGCGGGCACTCCGGCTGCCGCGGCAGCCTTGGCGTCCTTCACCAACTCATCGACCGACAGCTGGGAGACACCCGGCATGCTCGCCACCGCGTGCCGAACGCCCCGACCCGGCACCGCAAACAACGGATAGATGAGTGCCTCGGGCGTCAGGCGCGTCTCGCGCACCATGCGCCGCCAGGCGTCGGATTGCCGCGTGCGTCGCGGTCTGTGCAAAGGGAATCCCATTGTCTAGTGCCTCGTTTGCAACAATCGAAAAGCCGTGAGGGCGAGGCCGCGCAGTGTCGCCGACTCCGCCAGCACGGGCGTGCGCCCCCTCTCGGAAAGGGCCCGCGCGGTCGTGGGGCCGATCGCCACCGCCGCTGCGGCGGACAACAGACGCTCGAAATCCTGCTTGCCGAGGGCGCGCTCCAGCTCCTCGACGGCGGACGGGCTCGCGAAAGTGACCGCACCGACGGCCTCGCGTGCGATCCATGAGCGGCAATCCTCGACGTCCAGCGATGCGGCAGGCTCGGTGCGATACGCCTCGACCTGCACCACCTCGGCGCCGAGCTGCGCAAGTCCCGCAGCGATCGTCGGCAGAGCGCGCGAGCTGGCAGGGTAGAGAATCCTGGCGCCCTGGCAGGAGTGGGCGGAATCGCCGGTACCTCCCGCCGCAAACGCCGCAACCAGCCCCGCGGCATTCGCCTCGCTCGGCAGCAGGTCTACGGGCCAGCCGCGTTGGCGAAGCACCTGCGCCGTCGCCTGGCCGACTGCCGCGATGCGTACCCCCGTCGGCGCAGCGTTCAGGCGCTCCGTCACGGCGGCCACCGCGTGACGGCTCGCGAACACGATCCAGTTGAAGGTCGCGACGCGCTGCAGCGCCTCCTCCAGCGGTCCCGACTCGAGCACCGTCACAGTCACCGCCGGCCACAACAGGACCCGCAACCCGAGACTGCGCAGCTCCGAGCTCAGCGCCCCGTCGCTGCGCTCCGCGCGTGTCACCACCACGGCCTTGGGCTCGACGCCGCGGTTCACGGCTCCTCCACCGAGCGTCGCGAGTCGCGCTCATGCGCGATGAGCTCGCCGGCCCCTTTTGCAAGCAGCTCCTCCGCGATTCGCTCGCCCAGCGCCACGGCATCCGCGGGCGTCGATTTGCTCTCGCCGCGCGCGGTCAACATCACCGAACCGTCGAGCGCACACACGCTCGCACGCAGTTGCAACATTTCACCGAGCGAGGTTCCAAGCGCACCGAGCGGCACCTGACAGCCGCCCTCGAGCCGTCTGAGCAGGGCTCGCTCGGCCGCCGTGGCCAGTCGCGCCGCGCGGTCATCGAGCGGCCGCAGCCAGCGCACTGTCTCGCTGTCATCCGCGCGTGCACAGACTCCGATCGCTCCCTGCGAGACGGCCGGCGGGAACTCATCGGCCGGCAGCAGCTCTGCAATGTGTTGTTGCAGGCCGAGTCGCCGCAGTCCGGCCGCCGCCAATACGATCGCGTCATAGTCACCGCCCTGCAGGCGCTCGATCCGCGTGGGCACGTTGCCGCGCAATTCGAGCAACACGGCGTCCGGACGCAGGCGGGTGAGAAAGGCCCGGCGCCGCAGGCTGCTCGTGC
>VBNY01000473.1 GCA_005877705.1 Gammaproteobacteria bacterium | reverse complement strand
TCGAAGGAGCCATGGACGGTCGCCAACGGCCTGATCACGCCGACTCTGAAGCCGAAGCGGGCGGCGATCGAAGCGCGATACGCCGCCGAGATTGCCGAGCTGTATCGCGGCCACTAGCGCTGAATTGTGGAAGAGAGAATCGCCACCGACCTCGCCGGCCACCTGCGTGGCCGTCCCGGTGTCAGCCGGAGCGTGGGGGGCACTCCGAATAGCCGATCGATCCGAGCAGTCGAAGTCAGTGGCGGGAAACTGTTGGCGCATCTACTTCGCAGCGCTAGTTTCGGCGCTCGCAGCGCCGGACACATCGATCGCTTGGCTGAGTCTCGGGCGCGCCTTCGGGCAAGGGACATCTCTCTCCTTGGAGGGAGTGCCCGTCTCTCGGCGAGCCCCTACAGCATGTAACCCACGTCGGAGGTCGCGGTCGGATAGCCGAACATGCTGGCCTTGAGCTGGGCTGCCGAGAGCTTGTGGCGGATCGCCAGGCCGAAAATGTTGATCACTTCCTCGGCATTCGGACCGAGCAGGTGCGCGCCCAGAATGCTTCCGGTCTCCTCTTCAACGAGCACCTTGAATCCGGCACACTCCTCACCGACTCGGCGCGCGGTGTACCAGTCTGAAGTCTGCTCATAGTTGGTATGGAAGCGGAGGTTGCGTCCGCGCGCCTCCTCCTCGAGCCAGGTAGGTGGGTCTCTCGCGGTTGCCGGCGAGCATGTTCGCGGCGACGACCTCTCCGTCGTGAGCCGCTATCGGCGTCAGGGGAGGGCCGGTCGAGGCGGCATCGCCGGCTGCGTACACCGCTGGATTTGAGACGCTCTGCAGGAACTCGTTGAGCCTCAAGCGGCGCTGCTCGCGCTGCACCTCGCCGGCAGCCAAATCGAGCGCATCGAGGTCCGGCGCACGCCCGCCGGCATGGACCACAATGTCGGCTTCCACACTGGAAGCTGTGCCAGCGGAAACAAAGTGCACGCGCAATCGGTCTGCAGCCTTCTCGACTGCGGTAACGCGCGCGCCTAATCGGACATCGATGCCCAGCGCCCGTGACTTCCGTGTCAGCAATTCGACCAGATCCGGGTCGAACTGCATCAGCAGCCGCTCGCGCTGCTGGAGCACCGTCACCTGCGCGCCCGCGCGCACGGCGATGTGCGAGAACTCCGAGGCGATGTAGCCACCGCCCACCAGCAGGAGTCGTCGCGGCAACTCTTTGAGGTCGAGAAAGTCGGTGCTCGTTGCAAGCTGGTCTTCGCCGGCAATGCCGAGGCGCACCGGCACGGCCCCGGTTGCGATCAGGATGAAACGCGCCTCCAATGTTTCTCCGCCCGCCTCGAGCGTGCGTGGGCCACGAAAGCGCGCGCGACCATGAAACGCATCGACGCCGCTTTTCGCGAAAGCCGCCTCCAGCTGCCGCGGCCGCGGGTCGGTGAAGCTGCGCTTGAACTCGATGAGTTCGCGCCAGTCGAGTCTCGACTCGCCACCCACAACGCCCTTGCCGCGCATTCTGTGATCCTGGTCCACGGTTTCGGCCGCGCCGACCAGCACTTTCTTCGGGTCGCAGCCGCGCAAGGCGCACGTTCCGCCGAATGGCAACTCGTCGATCACCGCCACGCGCCAGCCGGAGGCGCGGCAGCGAAACGCGGCGACGGCAGCGGCCGTTCCGGTTCCGATGACGACGAGATCGTATTGCCTTGCCATGGTTGACCCGCTGCAGCTCGGGGCCGCTCGCAGGCGACGTGTCCGGCCGCACGGCGTTCATAGTATGAAAACCGCGCGCCGTGCAGTCGGCGCGCGCTAGTGTAGCGCAGCTCGCAGGCGCTCAGCGCAGCCTGCGAAGCCTACGAGCCTGTCGGACTTGCGGTGCCGTTATTGTGCAGGCCGCAAAAGTCGCGCCTTATGGGCACCCCAGGAAATCGCAGACGATTTCCTGGGACCCCGCCGCGGCCGGCAACGAAGCCACGGTTCCGAAAAAGGGCCGCAGGCTGCCGCAGGCTACTTTTTCCAATTAACTAGAAAGTAAACCGGCCGCCTATCGTCGGGTCGATCGTGGACTTGTTCAGGTAGCCGTTGGCTAGACCGTCCGACACGCTGGACCACATGGCGCCGGCAAAGACATCGAAGCGCTTACTGAAGCGATAGTCGGCTACGAGTGAGGCCGCATTGAGATTGCCGCTGCACTGCGAACTCACGGTGCTGGAACAGCCGGCGTTCGCGCCGCTCGCGAAGGCCTCCTGGTGGTAGCCGTAAAACGCACCAGTCACGTCGAGCTTCGGGCTCACCGCGTACTTCACACCGGCCCAGGCGATGTGCAGCGCTTTGTGTTTGGTGTAGGCGGCATTGTTGACGGCGGCGAGGATGTAGCCGCCGATATCGAGAGTGCCGATCGGAAGAATCGTCGATGGGTTGGCATATTCGATGTGTTCATAGCCGAAAAGGATCTTCGGTGCCCCGAAGCTGTACAGGCCCATGAGGCCATAGGTCGTATTGTCCGAGATCGTCGCCGCCACAGAGTTGCTCGATGAGTAACCCAAGCCCGGCAGCGTCGCCACCTGGGCTGCGCTGAGCGCCGAGGCTGAGATGGCATCTTTCTTGTTC
>VBNY01000204.1 GCA_005877705.1 Gammaproteobacteria bacterium | reverse complement strand
CAGGCTCAAGACCAACCTTGCCATGTGCCTCGCCTCTCCCGGTGTCAGCCGAACCAACCCAGGATCTTGTCGAATATCTTCGTGCGCGCCGGAAACGCGTCGATGACGTGCGCCATCACGACCGAGACGTTGTCCCGGCCTCCGTTGTCATTCGCCAGTTGAATCAACTGCTTGGCGACCGTATCCAGATTAGCACTAAAGGTGTTGATCGTTAAATGGATATCTTCATCCTCGACCATGTCCGAGAGGCCGTCCGAGCACAGGATGAACACCTCACCCTTGCCTACCGGCACCTCCTGGATCTCCACTTCCACGTTCGGCTCCACGCCGAGCGCTCGGGTCACGTAGTTCTTGTTGGCGGCGCGCTGCGCCTCCTCGGCGGAATAGAAGCCGCGGTCGACCAGCTCCTGCAGCAACGAGTGGTCCATGGTCACCTGCTCGAGCTTGTCGCCGCGCTGGCGGTACATGCGCGAGTCGCCGACGTGGGCGATGGTGACCTTGTTGTCGAAGAACAGCGCAGCCACGACTGTCGTGCCCATGCCCTCGCATTGCGGCTGAGTGCGGGCCGTCTGGTAGATGATCTTGTTCGCACGCTGGATGGAGTCGCGCAGGATGATGGTCGGGCGGGACAGCCCGGACTCGCGGTCCTGCACATTGAGGTCTTCGCGCTCGACCTGCTCGCGAACGAGGTTCACGATCGTCTTGACGGCGATGCCGCTGGCCACTTCGCCTGCGTTATACCCGCCCATGCCGTCAGCTAGCACGAGCAGACCGATGTCGGGGTCGACTGCAATGGTGTCCTCGTTGTGCTCACGGACCTTGCCGGTGTCGGTGAGCCCCACAACACGCAGCTTGCCTCTCAAGCTCATGCTGGGCCCTGACCTAGCGGCGGCCGCTGAGTGTGATACGCGTCACTTTCCGTTCCCCGGTTCGAGCCGGCATAAGCTAGCATTGCGTGCTGCGCAGTCCGAGTGGCTGGTCACAAACCCGTCATTCGGGCTTCCCCCGGGCGCGAATCCTAGCCAAGTTGACTCCCGAGCGCATAGATGGCTCGCTTAATTCTTCTCTTTGTGCCGTCGGCTGGTGCCGCGGCGCCGGCTTCAGAGCCAGGCGGCAAGCTAAGGTAAGGGCCGGACAGCCTCGTGGAGAGCCGGATCGGGTCTCGGCGGCGTCGCGCAGCGCAGATCCTGGCATCGGCACGTCCACACTGCGGCCAAAGCGCCTCAACGGGCCGGTTCCGCGACGGTGGCCTTGTCGCCCGCAGGGGCGCGCACGCGGACCGTCTTGATGGCGTTGTCCGCGATCTGCAGCACCTCGAATTCGTAATTGCGCACTTTGACCATGGTGCCCGGATCGGGAATCGTCTCGAGCTGCTCGAGCAGCAGGCCGTTCACCGTCTTCGGTCCATCGGTCGGCAACTGCCACTGCAGCGCCCGGTTCAGCGCCCGGATGGTTGCGCTGGCGTTGACGATGAACACCCCTGGACGCTCCGCATGAACGTCCTTGTGGGTGACGGTCGCGGGATCCGTGGTGAATTCTCCGACGATCTCCTCGAGGATGTCCTCGAGCGTGACCAGCCCTTCGATATCGCCGTACTCGTTCACGACGAAGGCCAGACGGCGGCGGTTACGCTGAAACTGTGAGAGTTGCACGTTGAGCGGGGTGTCCTCCGGCACGAAATAGGGCTCGCGGCCTCGAGCTATCTCGATGAGCCGCTCGCGGGTGAGCGTGCCGCGTGCCAGCTCGTGCGCCACGCGCTTCATGTGCAGGATGCCGACCAGATTATCGAGCTCGCCGTCGTACACGGGCAGCCGCGTATGCGGCGTCTGCCGCAGCTGATCGAGAATGTCCTCCCAGTTCTCCCGGACATCGATGCCTGAGATCTCCTGCCGCGGGATCATGATGTCGTTGACCGTGATCTGTCCGAGATCGAGGATCGACAGCAGCATCTGCCGGTGTCGCGCCGGGATCATCGGTCCGGCTTCGGCGACCACCGTGCGCAGCTCCTCGGTGCTCAGCGCCTGGCTGGCGCGGGAAGCCCGGAGCACGCCGAAGATCCGCAGGAAGCCGTAGGCCATCCTGTTGGTCAGCCACAACAGCGGGCGCGCCACCAGCACGAGGGCGCGGTAAATGCGAGCCGCGCTCAACGCGACCGACTCCGGATGGCTCGCCGCATAGATCTTCGGCGACAGCTCGCAGAAGACGATCACGCCGACGGTCAGCACGAAACCCGTGATCGGCACGGCGTAGGTGTAGCCGGTGCGCTGCGCCAGGATCGTCGCGATGGCCGAGGCAAACACGCTGGCGGCGGCGAGGATCACGAGATTCGCGCCCAGCCAGTCATCCGGCTTCTGCAACAGCCGCTCGAGGACCCTGGCGGTGCCCTGGCCCCCCTGGGCGCGATGCTTTATCCGATAGCGGTTGACGGACAGCATCGCGACCTCGGTGCCCGAGGAGAACGCCATGATCGTGAGCAGAATGAGCAGCGCCAACAGCAGAGAGGAAGTCGGAGCATCGTTCAAGGCAGTGTTCCTCGCTCTTGAGCCCGCCGCGGTCAGTGCAGGGTCTGCGCCGCTAGCATCGCCTATAATAAAGTTCCCATGTTCGACAATCTCACCGCACGCCTCGGCCGCGCCATCGAGAGTCTGCGCGGCAAGGGCCGGATCACGGCAGAAAACCTCAGCGCGACGCTGCGCGAGGTGCGGGTGGCGCTGCTCGAGGCCGACGTCGCCCTGCCCGTCGTGAAGGCGTTCATCGAGTCGGTCAAGGCCAAGGCGCTGGGCGCCGAAGTCGCCTCGAGCCTGACTCCCGGCCAGGCCTTCATCGGCATTCTCCACCGCGAGCTGGTCGAGCTGATGGGCGGACCGCGTGCCGGCTTCAACCTGCGCGCGCAACCGCCAATCGTGGTGCTCCTGGCAGGTCTGCAAGGCGCGGGCAAGACGACCACCGCCGCCAAGCTTGCCCGGTGGCTGATCGAGCGCGAGCACAAGCGCGTGCTGCTCGTGAGCACGGACGTGCGCCGGCCGGCAGCGATGCTGCAGCTCGAGCGCCTCGCGCAACAAGTGAATGCGCAGTACTGGTCCGCGCGTGTCGAGGATCCACCCGCCGACATTGCTCGCGCCGCCCTGGAGCAGGCGCGGCGCGGCGTGTTCGATGTCCTCATCGTGGACACGGCCGGAAGGCTGCACGTGGATGAAGCCCTCATGGCCGAAGTGCAGGAGATCGATGCCGCGATCGGGTCCGCCGAGCGCCTCTTCGTCGTCGACGCCATGGCGGGTCAGGATGCCGTCAACGCCGCGCGCGCTTTCGGGGCGGCGCTCGATCTGACGGGCCTCATTCTCACCAAGGCCGACGGCGATGCGCGCGGAGGCGCGGCGCTCTCCGTGCGTCACATCACCGGAAAGCCCATCGTTTTCATGGGGGTCGGTGAGAAGATCGAGGCGCTCGAGCCGTTCGATCCGGAACGGGTGGCGTCGCGCATCCTGGGGATGGGCGATGTCGTCAGCCTCGTCGAGCAGGTCCACCGCCAGGTCGACACGCAGGAGGCCGAGCGGCTGGCGCGCAAGGTCGTGAAAGGCAAAGCTTTCGACATGGCGGATCTCAAGAGTCAGCTGGAGCAGCTGCAGAAGATGGGGGGCGTGAGCGCCCTGCTCGACAAGCTGCCGGCCGCCGCAAGCCGCAAGGGCGGGCTGCCAGCCGATCAGGGTGAGCGGGAGCTGCGGCGGCAGATCGCGATCATCAACTCGATGACCCCGCGCGAGCGCCGCAACCCCGCAATCATCGACGGCTCGCGCCGCCGGCGGATTGCCGGGGGCGCCGGCGTGCAGGTGCAGGACGTCAATCGCCTGCTGAAGCAGTTCCTGGAAATGCAGCGGGTCATGAAGAGCATGAAGGGCGGGCGCCTGCAGCGGCTCATGAGCGCCTTCAAGGGCGGCACGCCACCCGGCTTCCCGGGCCGCTGATCGACGGAACCAGGCTGCCGGTGGAAACTGCCCTGGGTTGGCTGCTGAGCCGAGGAAAAGTCACGGCTTTTGCTCGGCGGTCGAAAGGGCCGAAGGCCGCTTTCGATAGACAGCAAATAACCGCAGGCCCTTTCAGCCAATGGAAAAGATGCGTAGAATCCGCGCTCTTTTTGGGCAGCCTGACTCCGGGCGAGCCCGGTACGCAACGAGAGCGGTACGAGCATGGTAACGATTCGCCTGACGCGGCGCGGGGCGCGGAATCAGCCCTTCTATCACGTCGTGGTGACCGATAGCCGCAAGCGCCAGGGCGGTTTGAGCCTCGAGCACGTGGGATTCTTCAACCCGATCGCCCGGCGCAGTGAGCCGAAGCTGAAGCTCGATCTACCGCGCATCGACTACTGGCTAGGCAAGGGTGCCCAGGCGTCCGACCGGGTGCGCACGCTCGTGGCGTCCTACCGGAAGCAAGCGACGGCCTGACGAGCGAGGTGGCCCCACTCGGACGCTGGATCGAGCTTGGTAGAATCGGGGCCCCTTACGGCGTCAAGGGCTGGATGCACGTCGAGTCCCACACCGACCCCCCGGAAAGACTCCTGGAGTACCGGCAATGGGCGGTGCGGCTCGGCTCCGGTGAGCGGGTAGCGCACCGGGTCGCGGAAGGGCGCGCGCATTCCCGGCGGGTGGTGGCGCGGCTCGAGGGCATCGAGGATCGCGACCAGGCCGCCACGCTCACGGGTGCCGTGATAGAGGTCGAGCGGGCCGAGCTGCCCCCGACGGGTGATCGCGAGTACTACCGCGCGGACCTCGTGGGCCTCAAAGTGTCCAACCTGGAGGGCGCCGAGCTCGGCACGGTCGCCTACTTCGTGGATACGCCGACGGGACCGGTGATGGTGGTGCAGGATGGGGCTGGGCGCGAACATTGGGTGCCCGCGACTCCCCGACACCTGCGCAAGGTGGACCTCGCGGCGGGGCAGGTCCTGGTGGACTGGCAGGCGGAGCCGCAATAGAACCGCTCCAGTGAGCAGCTCCGAGAGCCCATGAAGATTCAGGTCGTCACGCTGTTTCCGGAGATGATCGGAGGAGCGCTCGGCTTCGGCGTTGTCGGGCGGGCTGTCGAACGCGGCCTGCTCAGTGTCGGGACGGAGGATCCGCGCGCGCATACTAGCGATGTGCACCGGACCGTCGACGATCGGCCCTATGGCGGCGGACCGGGCATGGTGCTCAAGCCGGAGCCGATGCTCGCGGCGATCCGCGCGGCGCATGGGCGGCTGCCGCAAGGCAGCCCGAGGATTTATCTCTCGGCGCAGGGCGAGTCGTTCGGTCAGGGGCAGGCGCGCGAGCTCGCAGGCCTGGCCGGATTGCTGCTCGTGGCAGGGCGCTACGAGGGTTTGGATGAGCGCGTGGTCGAGCTCGGGATCGACCGGGAGCTGTCGATCGGCGATTACGTGCTCTCGGGCGGGGAGCTGCCGGCGCTCGTCGTGATCGATGCGGTGGCCCGGCTGCTGCCCGGCGCGCTGGGCGATGCGCGCTCGAGCGTCGAGGACTCGTTCGCCGCGGGGTTGCTCGACTGGCCGCACTATACGCGGCCGGAAGTGTTTGAAGGCCTGGGCGTGCCGCAGGTGCTATTGTCCGGCAATCATGCCGACATCCGCCGCTGGCGGCTCGAGCAGGCCGTGGCCCGCACGTGGGCGCGCCGGCCCGACCTGATCGCCGGGCGCGAGCTCTCGAGCGAGGCGAGCCGTGTATTGAATGAGCTCCTCGCCGCCCGTGGGGTGAGGAGTCGCTGATCGAGGATGACGCACATGAGCAAGATCGTTCAGGAAATCGAAAAACGGCGCATGACCCGCGAGGTGCCGGATTTCAAGCCGGGCGACACGGTGGTCGTGCAGGTGAAGGTCGTGGAAGGCGACCGCGAGCGCGTACAGGCGTACGAAGGCATCGTGATCGCCAGGAGCAACCGCGGGCTCAACTCCTCGTTCACCGTGCGCAAGATCTCGCACGGCGAGGGCGTCGAGCGCGTGTTTCAGACCTACAGCCCGGCGATCAGCGACATCACCGTCAAACGTCGGGGCAATGTCCGCCGCGCGAAGCTCTACTACCTGCGCGATCTCTCGGGCAAGGCTGCGAGGATCGAGGAAAAAATCTGACGTGCGCCGGATCGCGCTCAGGACGCGGACGGCCGCCGTGCTCGCTGCGGCGGGCGCGCTGGCGTGCGGCGTGCCCTGTGCGTCGGCGGCTGCGGTGATCGATGGCGTCACGCTGCGGGTCAGGTCATGAGTCTGTTGCGGGCGATTCTTTACGGGTTGTGGCGCGGCCTCGACGGCCTGCGCAAGTTTCTGCACCTGCTGCTGCTATTGGTAGTGTTCGGCTTCGTTGTCGGAGCGCTGCGCGTGTCGATGCCGAGTGTGCCGGCGAAAGCGGCGCTGCTGGTCGCCCCCGAGGGGACACTCGTCGAACAGTTGAGCGGCGATCCGTTCGAGCGCGCACTCGATGAGGCGCGCGGGCAGGGACGCTCCGAGACCCTGTTGTGGGATCTCACGGACTCGATCCGCGCCGCTGCCAAGGACAAGCGCATCGCGGTGCTCGCCGTCGATCTCGAGAAATTCGAGGGTGCGGGCCAGCCGACGCTCGAGGAGCTGGCGCGCGCCATCCGCGAGTTCCGCGCCGCCGGCAAGAAGGTGGTGGCCTACGGCACGGAATTCAGCCAGCAGCGTTATTACGTCGCGGCCCAGGCGGATGAGATCTATCTCGATCCGCTGGGCTTCGTGCTCCTCGACGGCTACGACCGCTACCGGATGTTCTTCAAGGAGGCGCTCGACAAGCTGGGCGTCGACATCAACGTATTTCGCGTGGGTGCGTTCAAGAGCGCGGTCGAGACCTACACGCGCACCGACATGTCACCCGAGGACCGCGAGGAGAGCCGCGCG
>VBNY01000472.1 GCA_005877705.1 Gammaproteobacteria bacterium | reverse complement strand
ACCACGCCATCCAGTAGCACCAGACCGAGACCGGCGCCACCACCTTGCTGTAACGGACCCAGGCGATCGCCCCGTACACCGAGGTGCCGCCGGATTTCTCGGGAAACAGTCCGGCGATCTCCGCGTAGGTAAAGGACTGGATGAATCCCAAGGCGATGGAGGCGGTCCACACGAGCCATGAGGCGTTGCCGACGATGGCAGCCACCGCGCCGATGGAGAACAGCACCAGTGGCGGCACGCCGCTCGCCACCCAGAAAGCCCCCGTCCAGTCGATGCCGCGCGTGAGGGCCGCCGCTGCGCCGCTTGCCCCCTTGGGGCTGGCCGGTACGTTGTTTGCAGCCGTGCTCACTGTGTCATCTCCCGTCGCTCACTCGGTGTCAAGAGGCGACAGCAACGGCGCCCACAGGCCGCCGGCGAAGCCGTGCAATCCGTTGCAATATAATGTCCCCATGAGCGGCGATCCACTGCTCGCCAGCTCATGGCTTTTCCCACGACTGCGTCGCGAGATCCGACGGCACGGGCAGGGATTGGATGTAAGTGACCAGAGCCCAAACACCCTCCGCGCCCAATGCGCCGCCAAAGGCCGGCATGCCCCTGGGTCGGCCGTAGTAGATCGAGTTGAAGATCTCATCGTCGGCGCCGCCATAGCGCCAGCGTCCGTCCGAGAGTCTCGGTCCGACCCACCCCGCCCCCGCGCCACCATGGCAGCCATCGCAATTCATCGCCGTAAACAACTGCTGTCCGTTCTTTGCCGCCGCCGGGTCGCCGGCGTGTGGATTTCGCAGAGCGCCGCCGACCGGGGCCAGGCCTCCGGCCGCGAGATGTGCCTCATAGCGGATCGCCGGGGGCGCCGAATCACCCTGCGGCGCTGGCCCGGCATGCTGGCGTTCACAGGCCGCCAACATGACGCACGACAACACCGCCACCGTCAGCGTGGCAACCCGCTCCCGATACATCGGTCTCATTGCATATCCAGTTACAGGCCGAAGATCCACACTATGCCTCCCTGGCTGGTGTGACGCCCGATATCCTTGAGGTCGTCAGCCGGCGCGCGTACGTCGGCTGGATCATCCGAGCGGGTGTCTCCTGAGAGTAGCGCCCAATCCCCTCCGAAGCCGGCATAGACTGCAACGTACTGCTTGCCATCGGGGCCACGATATGTGATCGGGTTACCGACCACGCCCGAGCCCACCTTGAATTTCGACAGCACCTTGCCTGTCCTGGCGTCGATCGACTTGAACCAACCATCGAGTGTCCCGTAGAACGCGACGTCGCCCGCGGTCACCAGGGCGCCGCTCCAGGTTGGATACGCTTCCTTGTTCTCCCAGACCTTGCGGCCTGTCGCGGCATCCCAGGCAATGAAGGAGCCGAGGTTGCCGCCGGGGCCCGCCGAGTACGGACTATCCACGCCGACGTAGGGCGTTCCTTTCAGGTGCGAGGCGCGCCACGCCGCGTAGTCCATGCACAGGTTGTTGGTCGACGTGTAAAAAAGATGCGTCCGGGGTGAGTACGCGGCCGGCGAGGCCGGACTCACCCCTCCTTCGAGACTCGGACAGATGCCTTTCACATTGCCTTTGGACGCCCCGGTCTGCTTGGCCGGCTCGAACACCGGCCGGCCGCTGGCCAGATCCACCGACTTCGCCCAGTTCACGGGCGCGAACGCAGCCGCGACGAGCAAGCGCCCGGTCGGCGAGAATCATCGCCCCCGTCGAGTCGTAATCCCAGTTATCGTGCGGCGTGAACTGATACGCCCACACGAGCGCTCCATCTTCGGGCCTGCGCGCCAGCACGCTGCTGCTCCACTTGTTGTCCCCGACACGCTGCTCCGGGTTGTAGGGCGCGGGGTTGCCCGTGCCGTAGTAGATGAGATCGAGCTCGGGATCGAACGCCATCCATCCCCAGACCGGAGCGCCACCGACCTTCCAGCTGTCGTTGGCCCAACTGCGGGCGCCCAGGTCGGCGCCGCTGTCGTAGGGCGGTTTGAAGGTATCGGCGTGCACCAGCATGCCGGCATCCGGACCAATGTTGTGCGCAGTCCAGAGGATCTGCCCGTCCTTGAGGTTGAGCGCCTTGACCCACCCGTAGATCCCGAATTCACCGCCCGCGGCGCCTACGATCACTCGATCCCTCACGACCAGGGGAGCGATCGTCGTGGTCTCCCCAGCGGCGACCTCGGCTATTTTGGTCTTCCAGATCTCGCGACCGGAGTCCGCGTCCACCGCAACGGTATGGCCATCGAGCAGGTTGTAGATGATCTTTCCGTCCGCGTAAAACGCGCCGCGGTTGATAGAGTCGCAGCATGCGACGCCGATCGAGTTCGGACTGACATCCGGCCGATACTTCCACCTGAGCGGATAGCCCTCCTGCGTGAGATCGAAGGCATACAGCACGTTCGGCCAGGGGGTCACCACATACATTGTGTTCTTGACGACGAGTGGTTGGCCTTCGTGTCCGCCCAACACTCCGGGGCGTTCTGCGCCGTGATCGCGGCGAGACCGCTGTACCGAGTCGCTGCGTAGTCCTTGGCAGGCATGGTCCACTGCCAATCCTCAGCGCCACGCGGCGCGTCGCTGGCGCTCGCAGCCGCACCGCAAATCAACAGAATCGCGATCAGGGACAGCCGTGCGCCCGTCGGGGCGGCTCGCGTGGATGGTATGCTTGCCGGCACCCAGGAAGCAGGTGAGAGGTTGAGCTCGCAATGGAGCCGCTCCGCAGGCGCGCGAGCCAGGCGCCGTTCGGCCTGCCGCAGTCCTTGCCGCTCGTGGCTGTGTTTACCGCGACCTTCGGTGTCGGCCTGGTGTTCGGCTTCCAGCCGCCACTGATGGCCTTCATTCTCGAGCGCGGCGGGACATCGAGTTTCGCGATCGGTGCGGTCACCAGCGCCAGCGCCATCGCGGTCATCGCCTGCGGACCGGTGTATCCCCGCCTCATCGACCGCCTGGGCCTGCGCAGCGCCATCATTGTCGGCACCGTCGCCGTGGTGGCGATTGTGTTCGTCATGCCCATTCTGCAGGGCGTCGCGGCCTGGGTGGCGCTGCGATTCTTGACGGGTTGCGCGCTCGGCGTCTCGTGGATTGCGAGCGAGATCTGGCTCAACACCGTCAGCACGGACCAGTCGCGTGGCACCGTGATGGGCATCTACGCTACAGCATTTGCCGCAGGTGTGGTGGCCGGCCCGCTGCTGCTGGAGATCACCGGCACCGCGGGTTGGCGGCCGTTTCATGTCGGCGCCCTGTGTCTGGCAGTCACTACACTGCCCCTGCTGTTCGTGAGTCATCCGCCGACGACCGATCGCGATCCGCACAGGCGACAGGAGCCGCTGCGTATGTTGCGGTCCGCTCCCGTCGTGATGCTCGCGGCGTTGATCGCCGGCCTGGTGGAATCGGTGGACGTGTCGCTGCTGCCGGTGTTTGGACTGCACAGAGGCCTCGATGAGCGATCATCTCTGCTGCTCGTTACCGTGTTCCTGGCGGGCAACGTCCTCCTGCAGCTGCCGATCGGCAGCCTCGCCGACCGCCTCGGACGTCGTGTCGTGCTCGCGGCCTGTTCGATCGTCAGCATGATCGGCCCGCTGCTGCTGCCATCCGTGATGAGCGCTCCCTGGATGTTGTGGCCGCTGCTGTTCGTTTGGGGCGGTACCATGTACGGCTTCTACACACAGGGAATCGCTCTACTCGGGGAATCGTTTACGGCTCGCGAGCTCGCCAACGCGAATGCTTTGTTCGTCATGGTGTACTGCGCGGGTGGCGTGGTCGGTCCTACTCTTGGCGGGCTTGCGATGGATTTCTGGAATCCCAACGGCCTGGTGGTATTTGTCAGCGGCGCTGCATCGCTGCTGGCGGTCGGCATAATCGCGGAAGCGCGCCGCTAAACTCATAACACACCTGCAGACCGTACATCGGAACCCTCTCAGAGC
>VBNY01000471.1 GCA_005877705.1 Gammaproteobacteria bacterium | reverse complement strand
CTCACGACCGGGGCCCCGAGCAGCGATTCGACTTCCTCTTCCGTCAGCGACTTGGGCAGCGAGCGGCCGATCTTCGGCATGGCTATCTGCGCGGTCGGATCCTCGCGGATCAGGGTCTCGCGCATGAGGTAGCGGAAGAAGCGGCGGAAGCTGGAGAGCTGGCGGGCCGTTGAGCGGGGGCGCGCACCGGCATGGACGCGCCATGCGATAAAGTCCTGCAGGTCCGCACGCGTTGTGCGCATGATCGGCACGCCGCGCTCGGCGAGCCAGCGGGCGAGCGCCGTCAGGTCGGCGCGGTACGCTGCGAGGGTATTCGATGACAGGCCCCGCTCCATCCGCACGGCATCCAGAAATCGGGATACCGCCGGGTCCGCTGAGTCGGCGTTGGAGGTCTTCGGAATTGCGGTCGCCTGGTTCGACAATTTCGTCTCGCTGCAAGCCTGTGCGCACCGCTCGGCGCGCGCCTCGACGTACAAACGTCTGGCCAACGCAGTATGGTGAGGCCGGCCAACGGGCCGACGTGATGACCTTCACATCTGCATCTTGGCATTAACATAAAGAGAACCAGTTCACATACTCAGGAGCCGATCTCGCTGTGCTGTCCGTTCCCGTGAGGATTGCGTACACAATCTATGCGGCGGCGCTGTTCCTCGCCCTCGGCCTGTGCGCATTGCTGCTTGCGCTGCTGCTGCCGGTAGTGGAGTGGCGTCGCGCCGTGGCTCGCGCGATCGCGCGTGCGTTCCTGTGGAGCGTCGGCATGCCGCTCTCGATCAAGTCAGCCGAGCGGCTCCCCTCCGGTCAATGTGTGGTCGTCGCCAACCACGCGAGCTACCTGGACGGGCTCGTCTTTACGGCGGCGCTCCCTGCGCGCTTCGGTTTCGTGATCAAGCGCGAGATGGCCGCGGTGCCGCTGGCGGGATTGCTGCTGCGGCGGCTGGGCTCGCAGTTTGTCGAGCGCTTCAACCGCAGCCGCAGCGCAGCCGACGCCCGCCGCATGTTGCGCAATGCGAGCACCGGGCAGTCGCTCGTGTTTTTCCCGGAAGGCACCTTCACGCGCACGCCGGGATTGCTCAAATTCCACACCGGCGCATTCGCCTTCGCCGCGCGCGCCCGCTGCCCGGTAGTGCCGGCGGTCGTGCGGGGGACGCGCGTTGCCCTGTCACCGCGTGGCCGTCTGCCCCGTCCGGGACGCATCGAGGTGCAGATTCTGCAGCCGCTCACCCCGCGCTCGCAGCCGCCCGAGGAAGCGGTCAGGGAGCTGCGCGACCGCGCCCGCGAGGCGATCCTGCACGAGCTCGGCGAGCCGGATCTCACATGTTGCAACGCGTGCGAGATCTGCCCGAGCGAGCAGACCTTGACGCACTCCATGAGCTCGGCGAACACGTTGCCGCCGCTCGCGGCCGTTTGCTGCAGCCGTTTGAGCGCCGCCGGCGCGTGCGGCGCATTGCGCGCCTGAAACGCGCGCACCGCCGCGACCTGCGCCTGCTTCTCCTGCTCCGTCGAGCGGATGAGCTCGGTCCCCTTGTGCTCGTCCAGCGCATCGGTCCGCGACAGGAAGGTGTTGATGCCCACGAGCGGCAGGCTGCCGTCGTGCTTGCGCGTCTCGTAGTACATGGATTCTTCCTGGATCTTGCTTCGCTGGTACATGCTCTCCATCGCCCCCAGAACGCCGCCGCGCTCCGACAGCGCCTCGAACTCCCTGTACACCGCCTCCTCGAGCAGGTCCGTCAGGTAGTCGATCGCGAACGAGCCCTGCCACGGGTTCTGGGTCTTGTTGAGCCCCAGCTCGCGGTTGATGATGAGTTGAATCGCAACCGCGCGCCGCACACTTTCTTCCGTCGGCGTGGTCAACGCCTCGTCGTAGGCGTTGGTGTGCAGGCTGTTGCAGTTGTCGAACAGCGCGTACAGCGCCTGCAGCGTCGTACGGATGTCGTTGAAGCCGATCTCGCGCGCGTGCAGGCTGCGGCCCGAGGTCTGCACGTGGTACTTCAACATCTGGCTGCGCGGACCGGCTCGATACCGCTCGCGCATGGCCCGCGCCCAGATGCGACGCGCGACGCGGCCGATGACCGCATACTCCGGGTCCATTCCGTTCGAGAAGAAGAACGACAGATTGGGCGCAAAGTCATCGATCTTCATGCCGCGCGCCAGGTAGTACTCGACGATCGTGAAGCCGTTGGCGAGCGTGAAGGCGAGCTGCGATACGGGGTTCGCGCCGGCCTCCGCAATGTGATAGCCCGAGACGGAAACGGAATAGAAGTTCCTCACCCGCTGATCGATGAAGTACTGCTGCACATCGCCCATCATGCGCAGCGCGAACTCCGTCGAGAAGATGCAGGTGTTCTGCGCCTGGTCCTCCTTCA
>VBNY01000470.1 GCA_005877705.1 Gammaproteobacteria bacterium | reverse complement strand
GATCCGGGCTCGACAGTAATGTACCAAAAACGTTTTTGTCAACGAATTTTGCAAGAAACGATCGACAAGCCCGCTACGGATGTAGCCGCGGTGAAGCTGCGGGCGCCTGCTCAATTAGACTACAGTCATCCGCTGCAGCCACCGCGCAAGCCCCACACCCGCCGCCCTCCCATGTCGATCGTGCTACTGGCCCGCGAGCTCGGACTCTCCATCTCGACCGTTTCACGAGCGCTGAACGGCTACGAGGATGTCTCGCCCGCCACACGGCAACGGATCCTGAAGCGGGCCAAGGAGATCGGCTATCAACCGAACCCCGGCGCCCGCCGCTTGAAGTCCGGCAAGACCTCCCTGGTCGGTGTCATTCTGCCGTCCGCCGGGGACAACGTCCGATTTGTCGATTCGGTTTACTCGAGCCTGCTCGGAGGGGTCGAAGTCGAGCTGGAGGGCGCGGGTTACTCCCTCATCGCGACGATGCAGACGCGCAACGACCCGGTGCGCGAGGCCGCTCTGTACGAGAATTTCATCAGGGGCAGGTGGGTGGATGCACTGATGATCGTGCGCACCCGAGTGAACGACGCCCGTGTCGAGCTCGCCCGCAAGGCGCATGTTCCGTTCGTCACTTACGGCCGCACGGCGAGCACGGAGCCGCACGCGTGGGTGGACACCGACAACGAGCGGGCGTTCTACCTCGCGACGCTGCGGCAGATCGAGTTTGGTCACGAGCGCATCGCCCTGCTCAACGGTCCGCTCGAATACAACTTCGCCCGGCTGCGCCAGCAGGGATACCTGCGGGCGCTCGCCGAGCGCGGCTTGCCGCAGGACCCGCTGCTCATGCTGAACGGCGACCTGAGTGAAGTCAGTGGTTACGCGCTGTGTCGCTCGCTGTTGGTCTCGGCGGAGCACGCGACCGCGATCGTGTGCGCGACGGATGCGATGGCGGTCGGTGCTATTGCCGCCTGCCGCGAGCGCGGCATCAGGGTGGGCAAGGACGTCTCGATCATGGGCTACGGCAATTCGAGCGCCTCGGGTTTCTGTGACCCGCCGCTGACGACCGTGGATCACGCGGTATTCGATAATGGCCGCCACATCGGCCAGAGCCTGCTGCGGCTGCTGCGCGGCGCGGCCAAACCCGCCGACATTCACTATCTGGAGCCGGTCGTGCTGGTTCCCCGGCAATCCGACGGCCGCAAGAGCTAGTCTCGTGAGGCCGGCGCTGCCGTCAGGCGCCCACCTGCACAGGACGCGGCTTCAATCTCGCGTAGCCGACACCCAGCAGCGCAAACCAGACCGGTGCGACGTACAGCGCGACCCGCGTGCCGGGATCGAGTGACAGCATTGCCGTCACGATGAGCAGGAACGCGACCACGAGCCAGTTCGCGTACGGCGCGCCGGGCATGCGGAAGGGAGCTGCTCGAACCCGCCCGGCGCGCACTGCCAGGCGATAGTTGCGATGCGCGACCATGATGATGCCCCAGGTCCACAGCGTGCCCACGAGAGCCACGCTGGTCACCCAGGTGAACACGTCTTCGGGCACCACATAGTTGAGTAGGGCTGCGATCAGCATCACCGCCGCGGAGACATGAATGCCTGCGGCCGGCACGTGTTGCGGGCTCAACCTGGCAAACACACCGGGTGCCTGGCCACGCAACGCGAGCGCGTACAGCATGCGTCCGGTGCTGAACAGCCCGCTGTTGCACGAGGAGGTGGCGGCGGTGATCACCACCAGATTGATGATGGTCGCAGCGCCGGGAACCCGCATTTTCTCGAACACGAATACGAACGGGCTGGTGTTGGGGCTGAGCTGGTCCCAGGGCACGACTCCCATGATGACGACGAGTGCGCCGATGTAGAAGAGGAGGATGCGGACGATGATGCCGTTGGTGGCGCGCGGCAGCACGACTTCAGGGTTCTCGGCTTCGCCCGCCGTTACGCCGATCAGCTCGACCCCCGAGTAGGCGAACATGACGATCTGCAGCGTGAGCAACACGCCGAGAGTGCCGAACGGCAGAAAGCCGCCGTGTGACCAGAGATTCGCGAAGCTCGCCGTCGCCCCGAGCTCCCCGACGTGGAACACGATGACCGCCAGCCCTGCGAGAATCAGAGCGACGATCGTCAGCACCTTGATGAGGGCGAACCAGAACTCCAGCTCGCCGAATACGCGCACGGCGAGCAGGTTCGAGCCGTACAGCAGCACCAGCGCGAACAGCGCCGGCAGCCACTGCGGGATCTCCGGGAGCCAATAGCGCACGTAGACGCCGATGGCGGTGAGCTCCGCCATGGCGGTGACGACCCACATGAACCAGTAGGACCAGCCGGTGACGAAGCCCGCGAAGGGTCCGCAGAACTCATCGGCGTAGGAGGCGAAAGACCCGGCCACCGGGCGGTACGTCAGCAGCTCACCGAGGGCGCGCATGATGAAAAGGATGGCCGCGCCGCCGACGGCGTAGCTCGCGAGCAGCGCAGGACCTGCGTTGTGGATCGCCTTGGCCGAGCCGAGAAACAGCCCGACCCCGATCGTTCCGCCAAAGGCGATGAGCTGGATGTGGCGGTTGCGCAGGTTACGCGAGAGTCTTGTCTCGGATTGCGACATGAGTACCCCTTGTCGGATTTTCAAATTGTCAAAAGTCGCCTGCGGCGCTTTTGACACAGGGCCCGAAAGGCGTGACTTCCGTTCCCCTCGTCGGTGGCCCAAGCAATGCGTAACGGCGGCCCTGCGGCAGCTCGTAACGACGCACAATCGAAGCGGCCCCGTGCGCCGCGAGCATGCCCGCAATGCCGTCCCCGGGGCTTGGAGTGTGATGGATGCGTTCGAGC
>VBNY01000466.1 GCA_005877705.1 Gammaproteobacteria bacterium | reverse complement strand
TCGGCAAGGTAGGCGCCATCCTGGCCGGTGATGCCGGAAATCAGAGCTGTTTTGGACATCGCGGATACTCGTTCAGGCTGAGGCGGATCTCTGTCCGCTCTGAAGCAAAGCCTGGTGGCGCTGCAAGTGCCAGTCGACCAGTTGCTCGAGCCCCTCCTCGAAAGATACGCCTGCAACGAAGCCGAGTTCCCGCAGCACTTTTGCGCCGTCGATGGCGTAGCGTCGGTCGTGTCCAGGCCGATCTCTCACGTAACTGATCAGACTGTCGCTGGGGTTGTGCCTGGCGGCGGGCGCTTGTGGGAAACATCGACGCAATGCCGCCTCTTCGCCCAGACGCCTGTCCACTATTGCGCACAGCGTTCGCACGAGATCGATGTTCTGACGCTCACAGTGGCCGCCGATGTTGTATATGTCGCCAATCCTGCCCCGCTGCAGAATCAAATCGATGGCGCGACAATGATCGCTGACGTGCAACCAGTCGCGCACATTGCGTCCGTCGCCGTAGACCGGCAACGGCTTGCCTTGCAAGATGTTCGTGATCGTCAGCGGAATCAGCTTTTCCGGAAACTGATATGGGCCGTAATTGTTCGAGCAGTTACTGATCGTGGTCTGCAATCCATACGTGTGGTGGTACGCCCGCACGAGATGATCCGAGGCCGCCTTGCTCGCCGAGTACGGCGAGTTCGGTGCATACGGCGTCGTCTCCGTGAACGGTGGATCACCAGGGCCGAGTGAGCCGTACACCTCATCCGTTGACACATGATGAAAGCGATGTGTCGGTACGCTTTTCTGCTCGAGCCAGACCTGCCGCGCAGCTTTGAGCAGCGAATGCGTGCCCGTGACATTTGTCTCGATAAATGCATCCGGCCCGAGGATCGATCGGTCGACGTGCGACTCGGCGGCGAAGTGCACGACGGTGTCGAGGCGCTCATCGCGCAGCAGGGCTTCGACGAGCTGCGCATCGCGAATGTCGCCGTGGACGAAACGCAAATCGGCGTGATCCTTCACGGGATCCAGATTGGTGAGGTCGCCGGCATAGGTGAGCGCATCGAGCACGACCAGCCGCTCGCCCGGGTGTTCCTTGAGCCAGTGATGAACGAAATTGGCACCGATAAATCCGGCGCCACCGGTGACGAGTAGTCTTGCCACGCCGATCGATTGTCCTGTGATGGAATGGAAAACCTACAGCTTTCTTACATCGCCACGCGCCGACGGAGACGTGCCGTCGAGTCACTAACCTCATGATAGCAAACGCCATTTCCACTGGATAAATACCGCGACCTTTAAGGGGGTCCCATGTCGGGCACGCGCGGCTGCGGGCTTGAGGGCTATACCAGCTCACGCAATGTGGCGCGTAGCCCTGCTCGCCACGGCGCCGGTGTCAGCCCGAGGGTGGCGGCAGTTTCCCCAGTATCGAGAACGCTGTTCACCGGCCGATGGGCAGGTGTTGGATAGTCAGCTGTCGTAATCGGAATCACCTCGATGGGATGCGGCAGCAGCCCCGCGGCCGTGGCGTCTTCTGCGATCGCGTGCGCAAATTCACACCAGCTCGCGACGCCCTGATCTGTCCAATGCAGCACACCCTGCACTTGCGGCAGATCGACCATGCGCCAGATCGCTCGCGCGACCGAAGCAGCCGTCGTGGGTGAACCGCGTTGATCGGCAACCACGCGCACCAAGCCTCGCTCGCGCATAAGTCGGAGCATCGTCAACAGGAAATTCCTGCCCTGTGCGGCATAAACCCAGGCTGTGCGCAGCACGACTGCGCGCGCACCCAATGCAGCGAGCACCCCGCGCTCGCCTTCCAGCTTGGTTCGGCCGTACACATTGAGCGGATTTGGAGCGTCAGCGGTCTTGTAAGGCGTAGCGCTGCGGCCGTCGAAGACATAGTCGGTGGAAATGTGAATGACTCGGCAACCCGGAATGCGCAGCGCCGCTTCGGCCAAATAACTGGGCGCCAGTGCATTGATCTGCGCCGCGACGTCGGGCTCGGATTCCGCCTTATCTACTGCCGTGTACGCCGCGGCATTGATGAGGATGTGGGGGTGAACTGCCTCGACCATCCTCCCTACCGCATTCGCGTCGCGGATATCGAGCTGCTCGCGCGTCACCGCCGACACGTCGACGTGCGAAGGCGCTGCTTTCAGCAAGGCGCGCCCCACCTGCCCGCCCGCACCGGTAATCAGGGCCTTCAGGGGTAGCACTCAGCGTCCTTGAACAGCGGGGCGATGGCGTCTTTAGCCGACAGCAACGGCGCCGTGCCGGCAGGCAGCGGCCATCGCACGCGGATCTGCGGATCGTCCCAGCGAATGGCCCGCTCGTGCTGCGGAGCGTAGAAATCGGTGCACTTGTACAAAAAGTCGATCTCGTCGCTGAGCGCCAGATAGCCGTGAGCAAAGCCCGGTGGTACCCACAGCATGCAATGGTTCGTGTCGCTCAGCACTCTGCCGACCCACTGGCCGAAGCGCGGCGAGCTGCGGCGGAGGTCGACTGCAACGTCAAATACCTCGCCCTTCGTCACGCGCACGAGCTTTCCCTGCGGCTGCTGGATCTGGTAGTGCAGTCCCCGCAGCGTGTGCCGCACGGAGCGGCTGTGGTTGTCTTGCACAAATTTCACACCAAGCCCTGCTGCGGCGAATTTGCGCTCTTCCCAAGACTCGAAGAAGAACCCGCGCGGATCGCCAAACACACGAGGCCGGATCAGAACCACATCGGGGATTTCAGTGGGCTCGAATTCCATGTCAGGCTTGGCCGCGCAGGATTTCCAGAAGGTAGGAGCCGTAACTGGCTTTGGCCAGGGCATGTGCCAGCTGTTCGAGCTGCTCCGCGCCGATGAAGCCGGACCTGAAGGCGATCTCTTCCGGGCAGCAGACTTTCAGGCCCTGACGGCTCTCGATGGCCTCTATGAACATCGCCGCCTGCAGGAGCGACTCGTGGGTCCCGGTGTCGAGCCAGGCGATGCCTCGGCCGAGCAGCTCT